>NZ_JBICKA010000053.1:0-1434 GCF_043103635.1 Pseudomonas sp. yb_9
CGGGCAAAAAATCAAGACTGCGACAACATTGCTGTCACATCAACGTGACTTTCCCTCATCCACCCTACGTCAAGACTTTGGTTCAGGGCACTCCTGCCCCTGAGCCTGGCGATGCCAGCGTACCGTGCTGCGCATTTCTGGACTTCCACCGTCCCATCACTTGAGGTAGCAAGCAAGATGGCCAAGGCCGCCGATGTTGTAGTGCAATGCCTGGAAAACGAAGGTGTCGAGTATGTATTCGGCATTCCCGGTGAAGAAAACCTCGACCTGCTCGAATCCCTGCGCAAGTCGAAGATCAAGCTGGTACTGACCCGTCACGAGCAGTCTGCAGGCTTTATGGCCGCCACCTATGGCCGTCTGACCGGCAAGACCGGCGTCAGCCTGTCGACCCTCGGCCCCGGCGCCACCAACCTGGTTACTGCCAGCGCCTACGCCTACCTGGGCGGCATGCCGATGATGATGATCACCGGCCAGAAGCCGATCAAGAAGTCCAAGCAGGGCCGCTTCCAGATCATCGACGTGTGCGGCATGATGGACCCCATCACCAAGTACACCCACCAGTTCGCCTCGGCCGACAACATCCCGTCGCGCATGCGCGAAGCCTTCCGCCTGGCCGAAGAAGAAAAGCCGGGTGCGGTACACTTGGAGCTGCCGGAAGACATCGCCGCCGAGCAGACCGATGCACTGCCGATCCCGCGCAGCCTGCACCGCCGCCCGCTGGCCGAGCATGTGGCCATCGAAGCCGCCGTGCAGAAACTGCATAACGCCCGTAACCCGATCCTGGTGATCGGCGCCGGCGCCAACCGCAAGATGACCGCCAAGGTCCTCAAGCAACTGATCGACAAGACCGGCATCCCGTTCATCACCACCCAGCTGGGTAAAGGTGTGGTCGACGAGCGCCACCCGCGCTTCCTGGGCAACGCCGCCCTGTCGTCCGGCGATTTTGTGCATCGTGCGGTTGAAGCCGCTGACCTGATCGTCAACATCGGCCACGACGTGATCGAGAAGCCGCCATTCTTCATGGTCCGTGGTGGCACCGAAGTCATCCACATCAACTTCCGTTCCGCCGAAGTCGATGCCGTGTACTTCCCGCAGGTCGAAGTGATCGGCGATATCGCCAACGCCGTGTGGCAGATCAGCGAAGCCCTCACCGAAACCTCGCACTGGGACTTCACTCGCCTGATGGCCATCCGTGAAGCCAACGAAGCGCAAATCGCCGAAGGCGCCGACGACGACCGCTTCCCGGTCTACCCGCAGCGCCTGGTTGCCGACATCCGTCGCGTGCTGCCGTCCGAAGGCATCGTTGCCCTGGACAACGGCATCTACAAGATCTGGTTCGCCCGCAACTACAAGGCGCACAAGCCAAATACCGTGCTGTTGGACAACGCCCTGGCGACCATGGGCGCCGGCTTGCCATCGGCCATGGCGGCGCAC
>NZ_JBICKA010000054.1:0-8145 GCF_043103635.1 Pseudomonas sp. yb_9
CTACATCACTCAATGACTTTCAGCCGCCGCTCGATATGTCGCCGCTCCGGCTCCTGTCGGGTCAAGGCCAGCGCCTGGCGCCACGCCGCTCGCGCCGCCTCCACCTGCCCCAACTGGTAGTGCAACTCCGCCCGTGCCACATGCGCCAGGTGATAGTCCAGCAGCTCCCCCCGCTCCAGAATCCCCTCGACCGCCCGCAAGCCAACCTCCGGCCCATCCCGCTTCGCCAGCGCCACCGCCCGGTTCAGCTCCACCACGGCTGACGGCCAATGCCGCTGCAACACGTCATAAAGCCCGACAATCTCCGCCCAGTCCGTCTGCGCTGCCGTCGATGCTTCGGCATGCACCGCAGCAATCGCCGCCTGCACGGTATAGGCCCCGAACGCGCGGCTTTGCAGCGCCTGGCGCACCAGCTCGCAGCCTTCGTCAATGCGTTGCCGGTCCCACAGGCTGCGGTCTTGCTGCTCCAGCACCACCAGGTTGCCCTGGGCATCGGTTCGCGCCTGCTGCCGCGACGCCTGCAGCAACATCAAGGCCAGCAAGCCGACCGCCTCCGGGTCGGGCAGCAACTGCACCAACAGCCGCGCCAGGCGGATGGCTTCATCGCTCAGGTCCTGCTGCAACAGCGCCTCACCCGATGACGCCGAATAGCCCTCGTTGAAAACCAGATAGATAACCCGCAACACGCTCTCCAGTCGTTCGGGCAGTTCGTTCAGCTCTGGCACCTGGTACGGAATGCCGGCATCACGGATCTTGGCTTTGGCGCGGACGATGCGCTGGGCAATGGTGGCCGGGCTTTGCAGGAAGGCGCGGGCAATCTGTTCAGTGGTCAGGTCGCAGACTTCGCGCAGGGTCAGCGGTACCTGAGCATCGGCGGACAGTGCCGGGTGGCAGCAGGTGAAGATCAGCCGCAGGCGGTCATCGGCCAGCAACTCTTCTTCGCTGGGGTCCTGTGCCTGCCCGTCGAGCAGCATGCTCAGGTCGGCTTGGGAGCGGTTAAAACGGGCGCGCCGGCGCAGCGCATCGATGGCCTTGAAGCGCCCGGTGGAAACCAGCCACGCCCTTGGGTTTTCAGGAATGCCGTCGCGCTGCCAACGCTCGACGGCGATGAAGAAGGCATCATGCATGGCCTCCTCGGCCAGGTCGAAATCACCCAGCAAGCGGATCAACGTTGCCAAAATGCGCCGCGACTCCCGCCGGTACACCGCCTCGACTTCGGCGCGCACTTGGGCCAGTGCCGCCATCAGTCGGGCATCCGCTGGGTCACCACCTCCACCAGGCGGTCCAGGCTTTCTCCCCAGCCCTGGTGAAAGCCCATCTCCTCATGGGCCCGGCAGTCGGCGGCATTCCAGTGCCAGGCGCGGGCGGTGTAGCGGGTTTTGCCTTGCTCCTCGTCAAAGCTGATCACGGCGGTCATGAAGGCCTTGTTCGAGGGCACCCAGCCGGGGCCGAAGGCATCGGTGAACACCAGCCGCCGTGGTGCGGCAATGTCCAGAAACACACCCTGGTTCGGGTACTCGCTGCCATCCGGCGCGCGCATCAGGGTGCGGAACAGGCCGCCGGCCCACAACTGCATCTCGCACTCCGGGGTGGTCATGCCGTGCGGCCCCCACCACTGCATCAGCCACTGGGGCTCGGTCCAGGCGCGGAACACCTTGGCCGGGGGCGCATCGATCAAGCGGCTGATGGACAACTCGTGTTGGGCAGGTGCAGGTTGGGCAAGGCTCATTATTGTTGTGCTCCTTTGCTGTCAGGGTTGCAGTTGGCGCACGGGCCTTACCTCGACGCTACCGACCCGTGCGGCAGGAATACCCTTGGCGATGTTCAGCGCCTCGTTCAAGTCGCGGGCCTCCACCAGGTAAAAACCCGCCAGTTGCTCTTTGGTTTCGGCGAACGGGCCGTCGGTCAGGCTCATGTGCCCGTTGCGCACGCGTACCGTGGTGGCGGTCTGCACAGGCTTCAGCGCCTCGGCCGCCAGCATTCGCCCGGAGCCCTGGATGGCTTCGGCATACGCCATGCACTCGGCGTCTTCCGGGCTGTCGGGCAGGCTGTGCAGCAGCCCCTCGTCACAATAGACCAGGCACAGGTATTTCATGGTCGCCTCCAGGGTATTGGCAAAGTGCGTTTGGCGATAACGGCTCAGGGCTTGAGATCGAACAGGGCTTTCTGGGTTTCCATGTCGAACGGCGCCGACCAGTGCTCATGGATCACCTGCCACTGGCCACCCTGACGACGATAGCCCACGGTGGCACGCATGAAGCCGCACTGGCTTTCGTCATCGCCCGGCCCGCAGCGGTTCAGCCAGTGGGCCAGGGCCAGGTCGCCAGCGGCGTGTACGGTGAGTTCGGCCAGTTCGAAGACCATGGGGCCGGTGCACATGCCCATGCACATTTCCCAGTGCGCGGTGTAGGCAGCCTTGCCCTTGAATTGCAGGGCCTGGATGGCATCGAAGGCGACGATGTCATCGGCATAGGGGGCGGTGATGTTGGGGATGTCGCGATCGCGCACGGCCTGCATCCAGCGCTCGATCAGTTGGCGAATCTCGGTTTCGGCTGCGGTGCTCATCGGGGTTCCTCCGACAGGTCATGGGGGGCACGGTGGTGCCTTCACCTATGGTCGAACGGAGAGCGGAGGAATCGACAGGTGTTGGAAATTTTCTGTCGAGCAGAGGCTTTATAGTCCGTAGGAGCGGGCGTCCCCGCGATCCATCTACCGAGGTGGATGGCACCGGCTGCGCAGGTGTTCGCGGCTAAAGCCGCTCCTACAGGGATCGCTTCAGCTTCAACCTTGCTGACAACCCTCACCCATGGCCCGGTACTGGATGGTATGCACCTGACCTTGGTGGTCTTCATAGGTCATCGTGGCAGGTACCACTTCGCAGACATTGGGGATGGTCGACAGGTTGATCACCCGTTTGATGTCCAGGTTCATGGAGTAGTCGTACTGCTGGGCCACAGGCTGGCTGGAGACGGGGGTGGCCTCATCGGCGAGGGCGAACGAGGACATACCGACCAATGCAAGAATCAGTAATGGTTTCATGTGGATTTGCCTTTTGAGCATTCACGCTGATCGATTGACTTCTATTGCCGTGAACGGCGCGGAGAAGTTGCCATCTACGGTGAAGATGGCACGAAGTACCGATCCCGCTTCGTACTGCCAGGGGGGATGTGTAAAAGTCTACTCCCGCTTGGCAATAGTTGAACCCCGCAGTCGGATATTCACCCTTGCCGGATTTGCAACAATCTGCGTCAAATTGGCCGCAAACCATCAAGCCATAGCCTCTGGCCAGCTTTCAGGGCAGGACTCGCCATTTCATTAAAATATCTTCACTGCTCGACGCTTTCGGAGACAGAACGCCGGCTGCTAGACCATTTTTACCGTCAGCACGGCTCGCGCATGCGTGCTGCGAGCGATGCGCAACTGTGGGTGGCGAGGGCGCCGGGTATCATTGCAGGCTTGAGCCTGAGCCCTGTGGGCGATGGCTATTGGCTGACCGGGTTGTTCGTCGACCCGCAACAGCGCAACAAGGGGATGGCCGGACGCTTGATCGAAGCGGCGCTGGAGCAGGCCAATGGCCCAACCTGGCTGTTCTGCCACCCGGACCTGGTGCCCTTCTATCAGCGCCTGGGTTTCCACATGGCCGGGCAACTGCCCGAAAGCCTGGCAAGCCGCCTGCTGCGCTACCAGCGCAGCAAACGCCTGGTAGCGCTGGAGCGGGCTCAGTCGTCGCTGACGTCGAGCCCCGGGAACAGCACCTCGGTGTAACCGAACTTGGCGAAGTCCTGAATGCGTGACGGGTAAAGCCGCCCGATCAGGTGATCGCACTCGTGCTGCACCACCCTTGCATGGAAGCCGTCGGCAAAGCGGTTGATCGGGTTGCCCTGGGGGTCGACCCCTTCGTAGCAGATGTGCTTGAAGCGCGGCACCACGCCGCGCAGGCCAGGCACCGACAGGCAGCCTTCCCAGCCGTCCTCGACCTCGGTGGAGGTCGGTGTGATGACCGGGTTGAGCAAAATGGTCTGCGGCACCGCTTCGGCATCCGGGTAACGTTCGCTGCGCTCGAAGCCGAAGATCACCAACTGCAGGTCGACGCCAATCTGCGGCGCGGCCAGGCCGACACCGCCCACATGCCGCATGGTTTCGAACATGTCGTCGATCAGTTGCTGCAGTTCGGCCGTGCCGAACAGGTGCTCGGGCACGGGCGGGGCGATGCGTAGCAGGCGTTCATCACCCATTTTAAGAATGTCGCGGATCATCTGGTGTTCGGCTCGACAGTATCGGACGCGTTCGGGTTGGGGTGCTCGTGGCCCAGCACCGTCAAGGTTTCCTTGGGCTTTTCGCCGTTGAAATCTTTTTCGCCCGGGTTCTTGCCTTCGGCTGACATGTGCTCGATCACCGCATTCATTTCGGCGCCCAACAGCAATACGGCAGCCGAGATATAGAAATACAGCAACAGCACGATGATTGCACCAATGCTGCCGTACATGGCGTTGTAGTCGGCAAAGGTTTTCACGTAGTAGGCAAAGCCCAGCGAGGCCACGATCCACACCACCACCGCCAGCACCGAGCCGGGTGTGATGAAGCGAAACTTCTGTTTCACGTCGGGCATCACGTAGTAGATCACCGCCACGGCCACCATCAGCAGGATGATGATCGCCGGCCAGCGCAGGATGGTCCACAGCGTTACGATGAACTCCTGCATGCCCACCTGTGAGGCAATCCACTCCATCACCTGCGGCCCCAGCACCATCAGCGCCGCCGCCACCAGCAGCATGCCGGCCAGGCCCACGGTGTAAATGATGGAAAGCGGTATGCGCTTCCATACCGGTCGCCCTTCGGGCACGTCGTAGGCGGCGTTCATGGCGCTCATCATCAGGCGCACGCCCGCCGACGCGGTCCACAGGGCAATCACGATACCCACTGACAGCAGCCCGCCCTTGGACTGCTGGAGCTGGTCGATTACCGGGTTAACCTGCTCCAGTGCCTGGGGCGGCAGCACCAGCTCGGTTTGCAGGCGCAGCCAGGAGAAGAAATCTGGCAGGTGCAGGAAACCGATCAGGGCAATCAGGAACAGCAAGAAGGGGAACAGCGAAAACAAGGCTTGGTAAGCCAGCGCGGAGGCATAGGTGGACATCTCGTCGTCGAGGAATTCCTTGACGGTGCGTACCAGCACGCGGTGCAGGGGCAGACCGCGCAGGTCGGGGAAAATCATAGCGTCTCCTTTCGCCGCTTGATCATTACAACAAACAAGTCTAATAGACCATGCGGTTGCTGTGCTGCTCCCGGCCGTGCTGGAAGAATTTGCTTACGTAAATACCAGCCTGTTCGCGCAGGTCAGACGCGAACAGGCTGGGTCAGCCCGCTTCAGATCAAGGCTTCTTCACCGCATCCTTCACATTGCCCTTGATCTGCTGCGCCTCGCCTTTCAGCTCCTGCGCCTTGCCTTCGGCCCGCAACTTGTCGTTGTCGGTCACCTTGCCGACGCCCTGCTTGATGTTGCCGATCGCTTCGTTGGCCAGGCCTTTCGCTTTGTCTGTAGTACCGCTCATGGCAAAACTCCTGCAATGGGAGACACGTGAACCGTGTCGACAGTCGGTGGACCCAACGCCCTCGCCAGGAGTTTCAACGGATTTGTAACGCGTGCGCCAAGCGGTAAAAATACTGGCGAATACCGCACCGAATCGGCCCTGCGCCCGCGCGATGCCATCAGCCCTGCCCGGCCAGTTCGGCACCCACGTGCGCAGCACCACCCGCCCTGGGCTGGCGGTGCGCGATACCCAAGGCGTGCATTTGAGCGGCGTGGAGGTGCACAACTTCTGCCGCGTCAGCCCCAACGCAAAGGTCTTCATCAAACCTTGCCCCGCCCAGTGCCACCCCTCACAATGCAGGCCTTCATAGCGTCAACCCGCAGGAACCTGCATGAAACTCGACAAACCCGCCGCCATCGCCCGGCGCAACGAAGCACTGGCCAAACCGGTGCTGAACAGCAACAACACGCTGTTCGCCATCCTGGACAACAAACGCAACCTGTGGTGGTTCGAAGTACCCGTGAAGCTGCTGGGCAAAGGCCAGGCCGACTGGGTCAACCTGCTGTTGCACACGCCAGAAAGCGATGAGCTGCAGCACCTGAAGGTGCCCACCAATTTCCTCAAGGCTCACCTGGAGCAGATGGAAGTGCGCAAGCCCGGCAAACGCCGCTCGACCATCAGCCTGGCCCTCAGCGCTGACCGCGACTCGCTGCTGCGCGACACCCGTCCGGGTGGCGAGCAGCTGGATTTTCGCAACTTCGTGCAGGCGTAAGGGCAGTCAGACCTTTTCGATACGGTCGTCATGGATGACGATCAGGCCCTGCTTGAACAACCCGCCAATGGCCTTCTTGAAGTTGCCTTTGCTGACGTTGAACAGCTTGCTGATCAGCGCCGGGTCGCTCTTGTCGCACACGCCCAACACCCCACCTTCAGCCTCCAGGCGTGCCATGATCTGCTCTTGCAGGCTGTCGGACAGGGCCGCGCCCACTGGCTGCAGGCTGAGGGCGATCTTGCCGTCGTGGCGCACTTCCTTGATGAAGCCCTTCTCGTGCATGCCCGAACGCAGAAACTTGAACACCTCGTTCTTGTGAATCAGGCCCCAGTGGCGGTTGTTGATGATGGCCTTGAAGCCCATCGGCGTTTCACCGGCCACCAGCAGCTCGACCGGTTGCCCGACCTTGTAGTCAGCCGGTGTGACGTCGAGGTAGCGGTCCAGGCGTGAAGTCGCGGTGATGCGGCGGGTGCGCTTGTCGAGGTAGACGTGCACCACGCAGTAGTCGCCGATCTTCAGCGGCCGTGCCTCTTCCGAGTACGGCATCAGCAGGTCCTTGGACAGGCCCCAGTCCAGGAAGATGCCGGCACCGTTGATGTCCTTGACCTTGAGGCTGGCGAATTCGCCGACCTGCACCTTGGGCTTTTCGGTGGTGGCGATCAGCTGGTCTTCGCTGTCCAGGTAGATGAACACGTTCAGCCAGTCATCGACTTCGGTTTCGGCGTTTTTCGGGATGTAGCGCCCGGGCAGCAGGATCTCGCCGTCGGCACCGCCGTCCAGGTACAGGCCGAAGTCCACGTGCTTCACGATTTGCAAACTGTTGTAACGCCCAAGCAGAGCCATTTCTGATGATCCTCAAGACAAGGGGGCTATTCTACACCTGAAGCCATCACACCGTCCGACCGCTGATGCAGTGGAACCGTCCGTGCTCCCTGCGTCTACGATCTGGCCCGATTCGGGAAGGAACAGCACATGCCTGCACGCCTGTCCAAAGCCCTGCTTGTCGCTATCGGCTTCGCCCTGGCCCTGGCCGCCTGCAGCCGTATCGACCTGGCCTACCGCAACCTCGATCGCCTGGTGCCGTGGTCGCTGGGCGATTACCTGGACATGAACCGCGAGCAGAAAGCCATGCTCGACGACCGATTGCGCGAGCACCTGGCCTGGCATTGCAAGACCCAGCTGCCCGGTTACCTCGACTGGCTGGACCGGGTACGCGGCATGGTCGCTGACGACCAGGTGACCGACCAAGCCCTGCAGCAACGTACCCATGAGGCCCGCGAGGCGATTGGCCGGGTGGCAGAAGCCATCACCCCGTCGGCCACTGAACTGCTGCGTGGCATGAGCGACATCCAAGTGGCGGAAATGCGTGATGCCTTTCGCGACGACATCAGCGAGCGGCAGAAGCAGTATGTGGATACACCGCTGGCCAAACAGATCGCCCGCCGTACCGAGCGCATGGAAAAACGCCTGACGCCATGGCTGGGGGAACTGACGCCGGTGCAGAAGCAGCGGGTGCAGGCCTGGTCGCAGGCGCTGGGTGACCATAACCGCGAATGGATCGCCAACCGCGCCCACTGGCAGCAGCAATTGCTGCTGGCGATGAACCAGCGCAATGACGCCAGTTTCGAGCCGCGGCTGGCGACGTTGCTGCAGCGCAAGGAGAGTTTGTGGACGCCGGCGTATCGTGCGGCGTTTCAGAATACCGAGCGGCAGGCCCGGAGCTTACTGGTGGACCTGGTGCAGCAGAGCACGCCGCAACAGCGGCGGTTTTTGCAGGATAGGTTGGGCAAGGTGCGGACGGATTTCAGTGAGTTGAAGTGTTTGAGGGGATAATTGTGCTTTGCA
>NZ_JBICKA010000055.1:0-15732 GCF_043103635.1 Pseudomonas sp. yb_9
CTATGGCTTCACTTGTGATTACAGCGCAGCAATCCGCGCATGCTGCTCGGTGAAGTTGGCCAGGGCCTGTTCAGACTCGGCCAGCTTGGCACGTTCCTTCTCGATCACCGCAGGCGGAGCCTTGTCGACGAAGGCGGCGTTGGACAGCTTGCCACCCACGCGTGCCACTTCGCCTTGCAGGCGCTGGATTTCCTTGTTCAGGCGCGCCAGCTCGGCATCCTTGTCAATCAGGCCGGCCATTGGCACCAGCACTTGCAGGTCACCGACCAGAGCGGTGGCCGACAGCGGCGCTTCATCGGCATCGCCGAGCACGGTGAACGACTCCACCTTGGCCAGCTTCTTCAGAAGGGCTTCGTTTTCCAGCAGGCGGCGCTGGTCGTCGGCGTTGGCGTTCTTCAGGAACAGCGGCAGCGGCTTGCCTGGGCCGATGTTCATTTCGGCGCGGATGTTGCGCAGACCGACCATCAGTTCCTTGAGCCACTCGATGTCACCTTCAGCGGCGGCGTCGATGCGGGCTTCATTGGCCACCGGCCACGGCTGCAGCATGATGGTCTTGCCTTCGATACCGGCCAGCGGCGCGATGCGCTGCCAGATTTCTTCGGTAATGAACGGCATGAACGGGTGCGCCAGGCGCAGCGCCACTTCCAGCACGCGCACCAGGGTGCGGCGGGTGCCACGGGCGCGCTCGACCGGGGCGTTTTCGTCCCACAGTACCGGCTTGGACAGCTCCAGGTACCAGTCGCAGTACTGGTTCCAGATGAATTCGTACAGCGCCTGGCTGGCCAGGTCGAAGCGGAACTGCTCCAGCTGGCGGGTCACTTCGGCTTCGGTGCGCTGCAGTTGCGAGATGATCCAGCGGTCAGCCAGCGACAGTTCGTAAGCTTCGCCGTTCTGGCCACAGTCTTCGCCCTTGTCCAGCACGTAGCGGGCGGCGTTCCAGATCTTGTTGCAGAAGTTGCGGTAGCCTTCGACGCGGCCCATGTCGAACTTGATGTCGCGGCCTGTGGAGGCCAGCGAGCAGAAGGTGAAGCGCAGGGCGTCGGTGCCGTAGCTGGCGATACCTTCAGGGAACTCGGCCTTGGTCTGCTTGGCGATCTTCTCGGCCAGCTTGGGCTGCATCATGCCGCTGGTGCGTTTTTCCAGCAGGGCGTCGAGGGTGATGCCGTCGACGATGTCCAGCGGGTCCAGTACGTTGCCCTTGGACTTGGACATCTTCTGGCCCTGGCCGTCACGCACCAGACCGTGTACGTAAACGGTCTTGAACGGTACTTGCGGGGTGCCGTCCTCGTTCTTGATCAGGTGCATGGTCAGCATGATCATGCGCGCAACCCAGAAGAAGATGATGTCGAAGCCGGTTACCAGCACATCGGTGGAGTGGAACTTCTTGAGGAACTCGGTCTGCTCTGGCCAGCCCAGGGTCGAGAAGGTCCACAGGCCCGAGCTGAACCAGGTGTCGAGCACGTCGTCGTCCTGGCGCAGGACCACGTCGGCGCCCAGGTTGTGCTTGGCGCGCACTTCTTCCTCGTTGCGGCCAACGTAGACCTGGCCGGCCTCGTCGTACCACGCCGGGATGCGGTGGCCCCACCACAGCTGGCGGCTGATGCACCAGTCCTGAATGTCACGCATCCAGGAGAAGTACATGTTCTCGTACTGCTTGGGCACGAACTGGATACGGCCATCTTCCACGGCGGCGATGGCAGGTTCTGCCAGCGGCTTGGTAGAGACGTACCACTGGTCGGTCAGCCACGGCTCGATCACGGTGCCCGAACGGTCGCCTTTCGGTACTTTCAGGGCGTGGTCGTCGATGCTCACCAGCAGGCCCTGGGCATCCAGGTCGGCAACGATCTGCTTGCGCGCGACGAAGCGGTCGAGGTTGGCGTATTGGGCCGGCAGTCGGGTATCAACCTGCTCGTTGACGCTGCCGTCGAGGTTGAAGGCCTGGGCGCTGGCCAGCACGAAGGCGTTCTTGTCGAAGATGTTCAGCAGTGGCAGGTTGTGGCGTTTGCCGACTTCGTAGTCGTTGAAGTCGTGAGCCGGGGTGATCTTCACGCAGCCGGTACCGAACGCAGGGTCGCAGTAGTCGTCGGCGATGATCGGGATGCGGCGGCCTACCAGTGGCAGTTCGACGAATTTGCCGATCAGTGCCTGGTAGCGTTCGTCATTCGGGTTGACCGCAACGGCCGCGTCACCCAGCAGGGTTTCCGGACGGGTGGTGGCAACCACCAGGTAGTCGTTGCCTTCGGCGGTCTTGGCGCCGTCGGCCAGCGGGTAGCGCAGGTTCCACAGGTGGCCTTTCTCGTCGTGGTTTTCCACTTCGAGGTCGGAGATGGCCGTGTGCAGCTTGGTATCCCAGTTGACCAGGCGCTTGCCACGGTAGATGAGGCCGTCTTCATGCAGGCGCACGAACGCTTCTTTAACGGCTTCGGAGAGGCCGTCGTCCATGGTGAAGCGCTCGCGGCTCCAGTCTACCGAAGAGCCCAGACGGCGGATCTGGCGGCTGATGTTGCCACCGGACTGGTCCTTCCATTCCCAGACCTTTTCCAGAAACTTCTCGCGGCCCAGGTCATGACGGTTCTGGCCTTTGGCTTCGAGCTGGCGCTCGACCAGCATCTGCGTGGCGATACCGGCGTGGTCGGTGCCTGGCTGCCACAGGGTGTCGCGGCCTTGCATGCGGCGGAAACGGATCAGGGCGTCCATGATCGCGTTGTTGAACCCATGGCCCATGTGCAGGCTGCCGGTCACGTTCGGCGGCGGGATCATGATGGTGTAGGACTCGCCTGCACCTTGTGGGGCGAAATAGTTCTCGGACTCCCAGGTGTTGTACCAGGAAGTTTCGATGGCGTGCGGCTGGTAGGTCTTATCCATGCGCGGCGGGACCCTGTGCATTTATTCGGGAAAGCCGGGAAGTATAACCAAGGTGGGGGCCGCAGGCGACAAGCTACTGCTATCTGGCAGTGCGGCGTCTGCTTCGCGGGCAAGCCCGCACACAGGATCACCACAGCCTTCAAGACTTGTGGCGACCCTGTGGGAGCGGGCTTGCCCGCGAAGCAGGCACCGCGGAAATTCAGGCTTACTCCGAACGCTTGATCAACCGCTCGATCCGCGCATCCAGCCGGCGCTTGATCTCGTTCTCGATGTGCGGGGTGAAGTCGTTGATCACGTCCTGCATGATCATCTGCGCCGCGGCACGCAGTTCGCTCTCCAGGTGCAGCAGGGTGTCCTGGCGGCGGGTTTGCGGGTCGTCCTCGGGCTCGGCAGCCGCCGGTTCGGCAACCGGTGCTGGGTTGCCGGCAGGCTCTTCCAGCAGTAACGGAATCTGCTCCACGGTTTCGGTCAGCAGCGGCGGTTGCAGGTCGGCGTCGCCAAGCAGCTGGCGGATCGACTCGAGGTCATCGAGCAGATGGGCGGAGTCGGGCAAAGGGGAGGGCTTGTCCATCGTCGTCAAAGTCGCTGTAAGCGGTGGTCTTGCAGAGCATAGCCCTGTTCACGGTAGAAACGGAATCGCTCTCGGGCCGATTGGCGGATGCCAGGCTCCTCGACCACGATTTCGGCCACCCGCTCGAACTGGCCGACAAAGCCCGGCACGCTGGCGCCAAGGTTGATCAGCAGGTCGCGGTGCTCGCCCGCGCTGTCTGCCAAGCCCAGCGCCACGCTGGCATCGGCATGCACCTCGGCCAGGTCGTGGGGCACGAACGCCTCGCCCTTGAAGCGCCACAAGCGTTGGTCCAGCTCGCTGCGCTGTTCCGCGTCCTGGCAGTGCAGGTACACCCGGTGGCCGAGGCGCCAGGCCTTTTCGCACAGCTTGCAGGCGAAATCGAGCCGCGCCGACAGCGAGTCGGTGGGCAAGATGTAGAAGTCGACTTTGCTCATGGTGAGAATCGCCGACCAGTGGCGCACAAGGCGCCACCGGCCTCACGGCATCACGCGCCAGCGCGGTCCAGCAGGTACTGGGTCAGCAGAGGCACTGGGCGGCCGGTGGCGCCTTTGTCCTTGCCGCCACTGACCCAGGCGGTACCGGCGATGTCCATGTGCGCCCAGTTGTAGGCCTTGGCGAAGCGCGACAGGAAGCAACCCGCGGTGATGGTGCCGGCCTTCGGCCCGCCGATGTTGCCCATGTCGGCGAACGGGCTGTCCAGTTGCTCCTGGTATTCATCGAACAGCGGCAACCGCCAGGCACGGTCGTCGGCGCGCTTGCCGGCGTCGAGCAACTGGCCCACCAGGTCGTCGTTGTTGCCCATCAGGCCGGAGGTGTGGCTGCCCAGGGCGACGATGCAGGCGCCGGTCAGGGTAGCGATGTCGATCACCGCCTGCGGCTTGAAGCGCTCGGCGTAGGTCAGGGTGTCGCACAGCACCAGGCGGCCTTCGGCGTCGGTGTTGAGAATTTCCACGGTCTGACCGCTCATGGTGGTGACGATGTCACCTGGGCGGGTGGCACCGCCGCTTGGCATGTTTTCGGCGCAGGCCAGCAGGCACACGAGGTTGATTGGCAGTTGCAGTTCCAGCACGGCACGCAGCGTACCGAGCACGCTTGCGGCGCCGCACATGTCGTATTTCATTTCGTCCATGCCGGCACCTGGCTTGAGGCTGATGCCGCCGGTGTCGAAGGTGATGCCTTTACCGACCAGCACGAATGGCTTGTCGGCCTTTTTGCCGCCCTGGTAATTCAGCACGATCAGGCGTGGAGGCTGGTCGCTGCCCTGGCCCACGGCATAGAACGCGCCCATGCCCAGGTCCTTGATCTTCTTCTCGTCCAGTACCTCGACCTTCAGCGCCTTGTGCGCCTTGCCCAGGTCCTTGGCCTGCTCGGCCAGGAAGCTTGGGTGGCAGAGGTTAGGCGGCAGGTTGCCCAGGTCGCGGGTGAACGCCATACCGGTGGCGATGGCGCTGGCGTGTTTGACCGCACGCTCGACTTCGGCCTGGCCGGCCTTGTCGGCCAACAGGGTGACCTTTTTCAGGGCGCGCGGCTCGGCCTTCTGGCTTTTGAAACGGTCGAAGACGTATTCGCCATCAAGCAGGGTTTCGGCCAGCAGGCGGTATTTACCGTAATGGGCGTCGCGGTTGCTGACCGCCACATCGTCCAAGGCCAGCACTGCATCGGCACCGTTCAGGCCCTTGAGTACGCCGGCCACGCTGGCAACCAGCTTGCGCCAGGCGCGGTCACCCAAAGCTTCATCCTTGCCACTGCCTACCAGCAACACGCGCTCGGCCTTCAGGCCCGCGAGGCTCTGCAGCAGCAGGGTCTGGCCCGGCTTGCCGGCCAGGTCGCCGCGCTTGAGCACGGCGCTGATGGCACCCTCGCTGGCCAGGTCGACAGCCTTGGCCACAGCACCGAGCTTGCGGTTTTCACCTACCGGAATGACCAGTGTGGCGGTTTTTACGGATGCAGCAGCTACGCTTTTTACAACCAGTTCCATGTCAGGATCCCCGAATGATCGATACGAATGGCGCTGTGTGTGCCAGCGCTCTGGACGGGCCTGGCCGCTTAGTCGCGCGCCAGCGGAAAAGCTGCCAGTTTGAGCCTGCGGCAAGCGTGCTGACAACCCCGTTATGCGCGATCATGCGCGGCCAAGTGACAGGGGCGGTCAATCACAGGATAATGCGCGCACTTTACATGGAGGTTCGCCTTTGGCGAACCGGCATTGGTCTTGGATGTACTAAGTCATTGTTTGGCGCCATTGCATGGCAGTCCGCCCTGACAACCCAGGAGTGTCTGGTTTGATCGTCTTTCGTTATCTGTCCCGCGAGGTCCTGGTGACCTTGAGCGCCGTCAGCGCTGTGCTGCTGGTGATCATCATGAGCGGGCGCTTCATCAAGTACCTGGCCCAGGCTGCCCAGGGCGTGCTCGACCCGGGCGTGCTGTTCCTGATCATGGGCTTCCGGTTGCCGGGTTTCCTGCAGTTGATCCTGCCGCTGGGGCTGTTCCTTGGCATTCTCCTGGCTTACGGGCGCCTGTACCTGGAAAGCGAGATGACCGTGTTGTCGGCCACCGGCATGAGCCAGCAGCGGCTGCTGGGCATGACCATGGCGCCGGCCGCCCTGGTCGCCCTGCTGGTGGCCTGGCTGAGCCTGAGCCTGGCACCGCTGGGCGTGGCCCAGGTGCAGCAGATCATCGCCCAGCAAGACGCGCTGACCGAGTTCGACACCCTGGTGCCGGGCCGCTTCCAGACGTTGCGTGACGGCTCGCGGGTAACCTACACCGAGCAGCTGTCGGACGACCGCATCAACCTGGCCGGGGTGTTCATCTCCGAGAAGCGCTTCAACCAGGACAAGACCAAGGACCGCGCGCCGTCGGTGCTGGTCGCGGAAAAGGGCCACCAGGAAATCCAGGCCGACGGCAACCGCTATCTGGTGCTGGAAAACGGTTACCGCTACGACGGTAACCCGGGCCAGGCCGACTACCGTGCCATCAAGTACGACACCTATGGCGTGCTGCTGCCCAAGCCGGAAGTCAGCGAGGAAGTCACCGAACGTGAAGCCATCCCCACCTCCGAGTTGATCGGCAAGAAAGGCCTGCGTGAGCGTGCCGAGTTGCAATGGCGGTTGTCGCTGCCGATCCTGGTGTTCGTCGTCACCCTGCTGGCGGTGCCACTGTCCCGGGTCAACCCGCGTCAGGGCCGCTTCCTCAAGCTGCTGCCGGCAATTCTTCTGTACATGGCCTACCTGACAATGCTGATTTCCGTACGCGGTGCCCTCGAGAAGGGCAAACTTCCGATCGGCCTGGGCATATGGTGGGTCCACGGTCTGTTCCTGCTGATCGGCCTGGGGCTGATGTACTGGGAGCCGCTGCGCCTCAAGCGCGCTGCCCGTCGTGCGGAGGTGGCCCATGGCTAAGCTCGACCGCTATATCGGCCAGAGCGTGCTGCTGGCCATCCTGGCTGTGCTGGGGATCATCCTCGGCCTGGCTTCGCTGTTCGCCTTCATCGACGAGATGAGCGACCTGAGTGATACCTACACGGTGATGGAGGCTGGCAACTTCGTCCTGCTCACCGCACCGCGGCGGCTGTACGAAATGTTGCCGATGGCGGCACTGATCGGCTGCCTGATCGGCCTGGGCAGCCTGGCCAGCAGCAGCGAGCTGACCATCATGCGTGCGGCCGGCGTTTCCATCGGCCGTATCGTCTGGGCGGTGATGAAGCCGATGCTGGTACTGATGCTGGTCGGCCTGCTGATCGGTGAATACGTGGCACCGGTGACCGAGAACAAGGCCCAGGCCGACCGCTCCCTGGCCCAGGGCGGTGGTGAGGCACAAAGCTCCAAGCGCGGTATGTGGCACCGTCAGGGTGAAGAGTACGTGCACATCAACGCCGTGCAGCCTAACGGCCTGCTGCTGGGGGTGACCCGTTACCGCTTCGACAACGAGCGCAAGATCGTCACGTCGAGTTTCGCCCGCCGTGCCCAGTACCAGAACGACCACTGGCTGCTCGCCGACGTGCGCACCACCTATTTCCGTGGCGACCACACCGAAGTCGTCAGCGCGCCGCAAGAGCGCTGGGACGTTTCGCTCACGCCAGAACTGCTCAATACCGTGATCCTGGCACCCGAGTCGCTGTCGATTACCGGGCTGTGGGACTACATCCACTACCTGTCTGACCAGGGTTTGAACAATGCCCGCTACTGGCTGGCGTTCTGGACCAAGGTACTGCAGCCGATGGTGACTGCGGCACTGGTGCTGATGGCAATTTCCTTCATCTTCGGCCCGCTGCGCTCGGTAACCCTCGGGCAGCGCGTGTTCACCGGTGTGCTGGTGGGCTTCGTGTTCCGCATCGGCCAGGACCTGCTGGGGCCTTCAAGCCAGGTGTTCGGCTTCCCGCCGCTGCTGGCGGTGGTGATCCCGGCGGGCATCTGTGCCTTGGCCGGTGTGTGGTTGTTGCGCCGGGCGGGTTGATCGACTTGGGTGATGTGGTGCCAGTGAGATCGAGCGCCGCCCGCGCGGCGCATCGCGAGCTGTCGCTCGCTCCTACGTTTGTTTCGGGCCAGTAACGCCTGTGGCAGACGCGCGCGACCGCCTGGTTTGTACGACGCGATATCGAGCCATGCGCCAAGGCGTACGCGCGCAAATCCCTCAGGATTAATTGGCACGAAACAAACGTAGGAGCGAGCGACAGCTCGCGATGCGCCGCGCGGGCGGCGCTCGATCTAACAGGCGCAGCATCCAAAACGGCGTACTCTCACGTTATTTCTTCAGCTTCGGCACCCGCACCAGCTGGCTCTCCGAATAAATGTCATGCCAGCCCCGCTTGCGCTTGTCTATCAACACCCAGAAGAACCCCAGCCCCAGGCACAGCCATGAGGCGATCGAGACCACAAAGCGCAGCAGCGCCTGCCACAGGCTGATGGCCGAACCATCGGCGTTCTGCACGCGCACGCCCCATACCTGCATGCCCAGGGTCTGCCCGCCATGGGTCCAGAACTTGGCAAAGAAGCCGAACAGGGCGAACAGCAGCACCGTCGACAGCAGTGGGTCGCCATCCAGTGCCCCCGCCTCGGTCAGCTCGCGCATGCGTGCTTCGCCGATGATCGCCATCTGGATCATTTTGTAGGCGCCAGCGGTCACGATCAGCAGGGCCGTGCACAGCAAAAAGTCATAGAACATCGCTGCCATGCGTCGGCCCAGGCCGACCGGTGGAAAATCTCCCTGAGGGGTGAGCAGAGGCTTGGACATGCGGGACGGCTCCAGAAGACGAAGCCGCTATTCTACGGGCAAAAAAAAGCCCCTGCACTTGGCAGGGGCTTTTCTCGAAGTCGGGTTCGGCTTAGCCGGCGACCTGAACTTTGTCAGCCTGCATGCCTTTCTGGCCCTGGACTGCTTCGAAGGTAACCTTCTGGCCTTCTTTCAGGCTCTTGAAGCCGTTGCCTTCGATAGCGCGGAAGTGCACGAACAGATCCGGACCGCTTTCTGGGGTGATGAAGCCGTAACCTTTTTCGTCATTGAACCACTTGACGGTACCGTTCTGACGCTCAGCCATTGTCTTATTTCCTATGAAGCTTAAATTTTGATGACAGTTTCTTTCGCACTTGTTTGTAAGCGAAAGATTACTGGGCTGGGTTGCAGGAAAGTAAGAGACGTCGAACGGGTTGTAGCAAATCTCGGCTACTGGCCCAGGTCACGAACTGTTGCGACCCATGCAAACACAGTGCAGTGACTCTACGCCAACTCCCGAGCGAAAAACAAGCCCTTGGTCGTATGGAAAATCAGCCGTTTGCCGATAACCGACCGATTTGGCGGAAACGGCATGGCGCCTGGCCTGGCGCCATGTTCAAAAGTTATTGGGCAGGTTCGAAAACGAATATGTCGAGCCTGCCCGTAACCTTCACAAAGCCGTTTCAACCCCGGTAGTAACGTTGTGCTACGAAAGGCATTTTGCTGACTTTCAAGGCAACCTTCTTGCCCCGCACCACGGCAAACAGCGGTGTGTCGACTGCAGCATGTTCACTATCGATATAACCCATTGCTACAGGTGCACCGAGTGTCGGGCCAAAGCCGCCGCTGCAGACTTTACCGACCGGTTTATCGTTTGCATCGACAATATCCGCACCCTCACGAACGGGCGTACGTTCTTGCGGTAGCAGCCCGACGCGTTTGCGTGCCACGCCATCGCGCTGCTGGGCGAAGATGGCCTCGGCACCGGGGAACCCGGCAGCACGTGCACCGTCGGCACGGCGCACCTTGGAAATCGCCCACAGCAGGCTGGCCTCGACCGGGGTGGTCTCGGTATTCATGTCGTGGCCATACAGGCACAGGCCGGCTTCCAGGCGAAGCGAGTCGCGAGCGCCCAGGCCAATCGGCTGTACTTCCGGCTCGGCCAGCAGACGGCGGACGAGGGCATCTGCAGCGTTTGCCGGCACCGAGATTTCGTAGCCGTCTTCGCCGGTGTAGCCCGAGCGGCTGACGAAGCAGTCTTCGCCCAGCAACTTCACCGGGCGGAACTGCATGAAGGTCATGCCGGCCACTTCCGGTGCCAGGCGTTCCAGCACCTTGACCGCAGCCGGGCCTTGCAGGGCCAGCAGGGCACGCTGCTCGAACAGTGGCTGCACCTCGCAACGGTTGCCGATGTGTTTGTGCAGGTGGGCCAGGTCCTGGTCTTTGCAGGCGGCGTTGACCACCAGGAACAGCGTGTCGTCACCCAGGTTGGCCACCATCAGGTCGTCGAGGATGCCGCCCTGCTCGTTGGTGAACATGGCATAGCGCTGCATGCCTGCCGGGAGGTCGATGATGTCCACGGGTACCAGGCTTTCCAGGGCCTTGGCGGCATCCGCGCCGCGCAGGATGATCTGGCCCATGTGCGAAACGTCGAACAGGCCGGCCTGCTCGCGGGTGTGCAAGTGTTCCTTGAGCACGCCCAGCGGGTACTGCACCGGCATGTCGTAGCCGGCGAACGGCACCATGCGGGCACCCAGTTCCAGGTGCAGGGCGTGCAGTGGGGTCTTGAGCAGTGTTTCGGACATCGGTGACTCCTTGGTGTTGTTGTCGGGTCAACATTCGATGATGTTGACGGCCAGGCCGCCACGGGCGGTCTCTTTGTATTTGCTTTTCATGTCGGCGCCGGTCTGGCGCATGGTGCGGATGACCTTGTCGAGCGACACGTAATGTTGCCCGTCGCCGCGCAAGGCCATGCGCACCGCGTTGATTGCCTTCACCGAGCCCATGGCATTGCGCTCGATGCACGGCACCTGGACCAGCCCGCCGATCGGGTCGCAGGTCAGGCCCAGGTTATGTTCCATACCGATTTCTGCAGCGTTTTCCACCTGCTGCACGCTGCCGCCCATCACCTCGCATAACGCACCGGCAGCCATCGAGCAGGCCACGCCGACCTCGCCCTGGCAGCCCACTTCCGCGCCAGAGATGGAGGCGTTTTCCTTGTACAGGATGCCGATGGCCGCAGCGGTGAGCAGAAAACGCACCACCCCGTCCTCGCTGGCGCCCGGCACGAAGCGCATGTAGTAGTGCAACACTGCCGGGACGATACCTGCCGCCCCATTGGTGGGTGCGGTGACCACGCGCCCGCCGTAGGCGTTTTCTTCGTTCACGGCCAAGGCGTAGAGGTTGACCCAGTCAAGCACCGACAGGGCATCGCGCAGGCTGGCCTCCGGGTGGCGGCTCAGTTGGCGGTACAACGCGGGCGCCCGCCGCTTGACCTTGAGCCCGCCCGGCAATATGCCTTCATGCTGGCAGCCCGCTTCGACACAATCCTGCATCACCTGCCAGATGCGCAGCAGCCCGGCGCGGGTTTGTGCCTCTGGGCGCCAGGCGGCCTCGTTGGCCAGCATCACTTGGCTTATCGACAGGTTTTGCGCGGTGCAATGGCCGAGCAGTTCCTTGGCGGTCTTGAACGGGTAGGGCAGCACGGTGCTGTCCTCGACAATGCGGTCGTGGCCGGCGGCGTCCTCGTCGACGACGAAACCGCCGCCCACCGAGTAATACTCGCGGCTGCGAATTTGCAGGCCGGCGTCATCGAAGGCGCGGAAGATCATGCCGTTGGGGTGGTAATCCAGCGGCTTGCGGATCATCGACAGGTGTTGTTTTTCAATGAACGCGATGCTGTGCTCGCCCAGCAGGTTTAGGCGGCCGCTGTCGCGGATGACCTGTAGGCGGGCGGGGATGCTTTCGGTGTCGATAATGTCCGGGTGTTCGCCTTCAAGGCCCAGCAGCACGGCCTTGTCACTGCCGTGGCCCTTGCCGGTGGCGCCCAGCGAGCCATACAGCTCGGCCTTGACGCTGGCCGTGCGGGTGAGCAGGCCATCACGGCGCAGACCTTCGGCGAACCGCGCGGCGGCGCGCATCGGGCCGACCGTGTGGGAACTGGAGGGGCCGATGCCGATCTTGAACAGGTCGAAGACGCTCAAAGACATAATGACCTCCTGCCAAGTTCGTTGGACGGACGGTGAGCCCTGTAGGAGCGGGTTCACCCGCGAATGCGATGCCGGTTTCACCACCGCATTCGCGGCGGTTCGGTGCCCCGATAAACCCGCTCCCACAGAGTCCGCCATCCAATCTAGGTGGCGGAGGAGGAGCTATCAGGCGTCCTGATAGCTCTCGATCGACGGGCAAGCGCACACCAGGTTACGGTCGCCGAACACGTTGTCGACCCGGCCCACCGGCGGCCAGTATTTGGCTTCCACCAGGCTTGGCAGCGGGTAAACCGCCTGCTCGCGGCTGTAGCCGTGGGCCCATTCGCCAACCAGCTCGGCCGCGGTGTGCGGGGCGTTTTTCAGCGGGTTGTCGTCCTTGTCGAGGCTACCGTTTTCGACCGCACGGATTTCTTCGCGGATCTGGATCATCGCATTGCAGAAGCGGTCCAGTTCTTCCTTGGACTCGCTTTCGGTCGGTTCGATCATCAGCGTGCCCGCCACCGGGAAGGACATGGTCGGGGCGTGGAAGCCAAAGTCGATCAGGCGCTTGGCCACGTCGTCGACGCTGATGCCGCTGGTGTCCTTCAGCGGGCGCAGGTCGAGGATGCACTCGTGGGCCACCAGGCCATTACCGCCGGTATACAGAACAGGATAGTGCTCTTCCAGCCGGCGGGCGATGTAGTTGGCGTTGAGGATTGCCATTTGCGAGGCGCGCTTGAGGCCGGCACCGCCCATCATGCGGATGTACATCCAGGTGATCGGCAGGATGCTGGCGCTGCCGAACGGCGCGGCGCATACGGCCCCTTCGGTGTTTTCAAGCTGCGCGTGGCCTGGCAGGAAAGGCGCCAGGTGCGACTTGACGCCAATCGGGCCAACGCCCGGGCCGCCACCGCCGTGCGGAATGCAGAAGGTCTTGTGCAGGTTCAGGTGGGACACGTCGCCGCCGAACTTGCCCGGGGCGCACAGGCCGACCATGGCGTTCATGTTGGCGCCGTCGATGTACACCTGGCCACCGTTGTCATGGATGATCGCGCAGATTTCGCCGATCGCTTCCTCAAACACGCCGTGGGTCGACGGGTAGGTGATCATGATCGCGGCCAGGCGCTCGCGGTGCTCGATGGCCTTGGCGCGCAGGTCTTCTACGTCGACGTTGCCGCGGGCGTCACAAGCGGTAACCACCACGCGCATGCCGGCCATGTGGGCGGTCGCCGGGTTGGTGCCGTGGGCCGACGACGGGATCAGGCAGATGTCGCGATGGCTTTCGCCACGGCTGCGGTGGTAGGCACGGATGGCCAGCAGGCCTGCGTACTCGCCCTGAGAACCGGCGTTGGGCTGCAGCGACACGGCGTCATAGCCAGTGGCGGCGCACAGCATGGCTTCCAGCTCGGTGGTCATCTGCAGGTAGCCCTGGCTCTGCTCGGCCGGGGCGAACGGGTGCAGGTTGCCGAACTCGGCCCAGGTCACCGGAATCATCTCGCTGGCGGCGTTCAGTTTCATGGTGCACGAGCCCAGCGGGATCATGCTGCGGTCCAGCGCCAGGTCCTTGTCGGCCAGGCGGCGCAGGTAGCGCATCAGCTCGGTTTCGCTGTGGTAGCGGTTGAACACCGGGTGTTCGAGGATGGCCGACTGGCGCAGCAGGGCGGTAGGCAGCAGCGAACCGGTGCTGGCGGCCAGCGCGGCGAAGTCTGGTTGAGCCTGGTCGCCAGCGAACAATTGCCACAGCGACTCGACGTCAGCCTGGCTGCTGGTTTCGTCCAGCGACAGGCCCAGGTGGGTGGCGTCGACCTGGCGCAGGTTGATGCCTTGGGCGCGGGCCTTGTCATGTAGGCTGGCGGTTGCAGTGCCGGTGGCCAGGGTCAGGGTGTCGAAGGCGCTGGCGCCCACTACCTGCACGCCCAAGGCTTTCAGGCCGGCGGCCAGGATCGCGGTCAGGGCGTGGGTGCGCTCGGCAATGCGCTTTAGGCCGGCCGGGCCGTGATACACGGCGAACATGCTGGCAATGTTGGCCAGCAGCACCTGGGCGGTGCAGATGTTGCTGGTGGCCTTTTCGCGGCGGATATGCTGCTCGCGGGTTTGCATGGCCAGGCGCAGGGCGGTCTTGCCGAAGCGGTCGATCGACACGCCGACCAAGCGGCCCGGCATGTCGCGCTTGAAGGCGTCACGGGTGGCGAAGTAAGCCGCGTGCGGGCCACCGAAGCCCAGTGGCACGCCGAAGCGCTGAGCGCTGCCGATGGCCACGTCGGCATCGAACTCGCCCGGCGGGGTCAGCAGGGTCAGGGCCAGCAGGTCAGCGGCCACGGCGACCAGGGCGTTGGCTGCGTGGAAGCGCTGTACCACGTCACGGTAGTCGAACACGTCACCGTTGCTGGCCGGGTATTGCAGCAGGGCGCCGAAGAAGGCGCTGACATCGCCCAGTTCGCGCTCATCGCCGATCACGACCTCGATACCCAGCGGCTCGGCACGGGTGCGCAGCACGTCGAGGGTTTGCGGGTGGCAGTGCACGGAGGCGAAGAAGGCGTGGCTGGCCTTGTTCTTCGACAGGCGTTTGCAGAAGGTCATGGCCTCGGCCGCCGCAGTGGCTTCGTCGAGCAGGGAGGCGTTGGCGATCGGCAGGCCGGTGAGGTCGCTGATCAGGGTCTGGAAGTTCAGCAGCGCTTCCAGGCGGCCTTGGGAAATTTCTGGCTGGTATGGGGTGTAAGCGGTGTACCAGGCCGGGTTTTCCAGCAGGTTGCGCAGGATCGGTGCCGGGGTGTGGGTGTTGTAGTAGCCCTGGCCGATGTAGCTCTTGAACAGTTGATTCTTGCCGGCAATGGCCTTGAGTGCGGCCAGTGCATCGGCTTCGCTCTGGCCGTCGTGGGAACCGAGCACGCTGGTGCCCTTGATGCTGTCGGGGATGACCGCAGCGGTCATGGCCTCCAGCGAGTCGAAGCCCAGGGCGGCGAGCATGGCCTGCTCGTCAGCTGCGCGCGGGCCGATGTGGCGGGCGATGAATTCGTTGGCGGTGCCGAGGTTGATGGTCATGGCGGAGTTCCTCAGGCGTCGTCGTTGGCTTTGAGCAGGCGGTCGTAGGCGTCCTGGTCGAGCAGGGCGGTTACGGCGCTGGCGTCGGCAGGGATGAAGCGGAAGAACCAGCCTTCGCCCATCGGGTCTTCGTTGACCAGTTCCGGGCTGTCTTCGAGCTGGCCGTTGACCTCGACCACTTCACCGGTCAGGGGCATATAGACACCGCTGGCGGCTTTTACCGACTCGACGGTGGACGCTTCGCTGCCTTTCTCATACGGCTGCAACTCTGGCAGTTGCACGAAAACCACATCGCCAAGGGCGTTCTGGGCGTAGGCGGTGATGCCCACGGTGACGCTGCCATCGGCTTCGACGCGCAGCCATTCGTGATCTTCAGTGAAACGCAACTCGCTCATGGGGAATCCTCGGGAAGCAGGGCGTTGGGCGCGGTGGCTCCGCGCTCTTGGGGTTGCTTTCCCTTAGCAATAATGCGGCCAATCAAAGAAAATCCTTTAAAAACAATGATTTATTGATTTTTGCGGGGTGGCTGCTTGTTTGTTTGGAACGAAAACGCTACAGAAGGTTGTGCATGAAAAAGGGTTTGGGGATCAAAACCTTGTGCAATAGCACTCGAACGGGTTCGTACTGATTTCGTTACGGCGTATTGAAATCGATACGATTCATTGAGCCAGTTCAGTTGTTGGCAAGCCGGAATAAATCAAGCAAGTTCGATACTTGCAAAGCTTTTAGCACTTTCTTCTTGCACCTATACCGTGTCGCCATATCAACTATTTGTGTCACCTGCGTGATAGTTTTCAAATGGCTGAACTAAGTATTTGCCCTCAACGATTTTCCCGCCTATAGCGCGTCACCAGAATGGCC
>NZ_JBICKA010000056.1:0-73404 GCF_043103635.1 Pseudomonas sp. yb_9
CTCAAGGCATCTCGTCACCCCCGATGGCAAAAGGCCGCGCATTTCCCAACCCCCGCTACACTCCTCTCTGACCTGCTCGCGATTTATCCCCCAGACCCGTTCAGCCATCGCAAGGAGGCTCGATGAACGATGAATTGCAGCATCTGAAGAACCTTGGCAAGACCTCTGCGCAGTGGCTGCACGCAGCCGGCATCCACAGTGCATCGGATCTGCGCCGCCTGGGCGCGGTGGGTGCATACCAGGCCGTGAAGACACGAGGGTTTCGCGCATCAAAGGTGCTGTTGTACGCCATTGAAGGCGCCCTGCTGGACATGCACTGGAACGATTTGCCGCTCGAACGCAAAGAAGCCCTCAACCAACAACTCGACGCGAAGAACCCTTCGCAAAAAAATCCAAAATAATCGTGAAAAGGGGATTGACTGCTAAATGAGAATTGTTATGATTATCACAACTGGTCGCGAGACTGGTTGGATAAGCTAAGAGCCCCTGGTTCGGACTCTCAGATTATCTCCTCATCAGGCTAATCACGGTTATTGACCCGGCAATTTGCCGGGTCTTTTTTTGCCTATAGGTTTGTGTCGCCTGGCGTGACCCGGTCACCGCTCACATTACTGACGAAACTGCGCGCAATAGTCCTGCTCCGGCATCGCCGCCGTGTACCACACGTAATCCGCCTCGCCTGGCTCAACCTGCTCGCCCACCTCGGTAAGCAGCAGGACCTTGCTCCCCCCCGATGCGCCCAGATCAGCCAGATGCAACGGCACGCCCAAGTCCTTGCGCGCGTGGTAGGCCCCTGCGAACAGCAACGCCGGCTGCGGTGCCGCCAGCAAGCGCTCGGCCATGCGCCGGTCGCGCTGTTGCTGCACGGCCAGCATCGCTGGCAACTGGCTTTCAGGCAGCATCCCGCAGTGCCCAGCGCGCACTTGCTCCAGCAACGCAGCCTTTACCGCAGGCGCATTGGACTTATCACCCTTTAACAAAGCGGGCTGCCGATAAGCCTGGCGCATCTCGCCAGGCGACAGGTTGGCCGCCAGCAGCGGCACGCGCTGCTGCAAGGCCTCACGCACGATCGGCCCGTACAACGTCCAGTCCCAACCCTCTTGCCACGCCAGGGCCTTGGGCAAGTCTGCCGGCAAAGCATGCGCCTGCACCTTGTCGACCAGCGGTTGCTGCTCGGGCTGCAGCATTTCCAGCAAGAGGCTGCCTTGCGCGCGCCGAGCGTGCAAAGCGCGTAGCAGCCAAAGCTGCAGCGCATGATGATCGGGGTTGTCGTGCTTCTCGCCCACCATGACTCGGGGAGCCTCTGCCAAGCGCTGCACCAGCTGCTCAGGGCTGATCACCTGACCACTGGCAAGGTCGATGATGTGCCCCAACTCGGCATGCGTGCGCCCTTCACTGCTCTGCCAGGCGGGTAATGGCGGCAAGCTGGCCTGGCAGCCACCCAGTGACAGCATCAGGCATAGCATGAGACCAGACAGCAGCAGATGACGCATCGGCAATGCCTCCTAGCGGGTGATGATCAGTGGATGCCCACGCTCCGGGTGCGCCTGCACCAGCACGTCAATACCGTATACCGCTTTCAACGCTGCGGGAGTCAACACCGCCTCGGGCGTGGCAAAGGCATGGCAGCGCCCCTGTTCCAGCAGCAGGATACGGTCACAGTAACGCGCCGCCAGGTTCAAGTCGTGCAGGATCACCAGCACTGCGGCGCCACGGTCGGCGAAGCGGCGTACAGACTCCAGCGTTGTGTGCTGGTGCAGCGGGTCGAGCATTGAGGTCGGCTCGTCGAGCAGCAGCGTGGTGCCCTCTTCGCCCGGCCACAACTGCGCCAGCACGCGAGCCAGGTGCACTCGCTGCCGCTCACCTCCCGATAAGGCCAGGTAACTGCGATCCACCAGATGCCAGGCATCTGCAGCCTGCAAGGCCGCCTCGACAATTTCTGCATCGCGCCGCTGCCCGGTGCCATGCGGCATACGCCCCATGCTCACAACCTCTTCGACCCGGAACGAGAAGCCCAGGCTGGACACCTGCGGCAGCACCGCCAGGCGCCTGGCACGCTCCTGCCCACCCCAGTCAGCCAATGGCCGTCCCTGTAGCGTTACCTGCCCACGGTCCGGTGCCAGTTCGCCACACAACACCCCCAACAGGCTGCTTTTGCCGGCACCGTTAGGGCCTAGCACACCCACAACCTGCCCCGGGCTCAGTTGCAGGTGAATGTCGTGAAGCACCTCGTTGCTGCCCCGCCGCAGGTGCAGCCCTTCCACTTGCAACATCAGCTGCGCCCTCGTATCAGCAGGAACAGAAAGAACGGCGCACCGATAAAGGCCGTGACGATACCGATCGGCAACTCGGCAGGCGCCAGCAGCAGCCGCGCAGCCAGGTCGGCGAACAGCATCAGCACGCCGCCCGCCAGCAACGAAGCCGGCAGCACCATCCGGTGATCAGGCCCGGCCAGCAAGCGCACCAGGTGTGGTACCACCAGGCCGATGAAACCGATCAGCCCGGCGGCAGCCACCGCTGCCCCCACCCCCAGCGCCGTGCAGAACACCAGCTCACGCTTGAGCCGCTCGACATCAACGCCCAGGTGGCGTGCCTCCGACTCACCCAACAACAGCGCATTCAGCGCCTTGGCCCGGCGTGGCAACCACACCGCCACACCCGCGGCCACCAGCAGCAACGGCCACAGCCGCTCGTAGCTGGCACCGTTCAGACTGCCGAGGTTCCAGAACGTCAGTGTGCGCAGGGTAGCGTCGTCGGCCAGGTAAGAGAACAGCCCCACCGCCGCGCCGCCCAGCGCGGTCATGGCCACACCGGCCAGCAGCATCGTGGCCACGTTGGTCTGCCCATCGCGCCGCCCCAGGCGGTAAACCAGCGCGGTTACCCCAAGCCCCCCGACAAACGCGCAAAAGGACAGCAAATAGGGCGCGAAGGCCTCCGGCATGCCGCCAAACCAGGCACCGCCGACAATGGCGACCGCAGCCCCCATCGCAGCCCCGGCGGCCACCCCCACCAGCCCTGGGTCGGCCAACGGGTTACGGAACAGCCCCTGCATGGCCACACCGGACAGCGCCAGCACCGCGCCCACCGCCAACCCCAACAGGGTACGCGGCAGACGGATCTGGCCCAGGATCATCTCGGCCTGTTGCAGGCCATCAGCCGCAATCGGCAGCCCCAGCAGGCGCAGGCCGGCACGCAGGGTGTCGAACAGCGGCAAGCTGACCGGCCCCAAGGCCAACGACAGCCAGACCGCCAACAGGCACAACAGGCTCAGGCAAATGAACAACGTACGTGGCTGTACCCGCTGCTTCATTGTGCAAAGCTGGCCTTGGCCGCCGGGTAGAAGTTGGCAGCCAGCGACTGCAAGGTAGCCGGCAGGCGTGGCCCAAGACCGCCGACCAGCAATGTTGGGTCAAGCGATACAAGGCGCTTCTCACGCACGGCACGGGACGCCGCCAGCGCGGGGTTTTCTTTCAGCAGCGCCTGCAAGGCCTGCTCATCGGCCAGCGCCCGGTCGGAGAACACGATCACATCCGGGTCCAGCGCGGCCAGTGCTTCGTTGGAGAAATTCTTGTAACCCTGATGCGCTGCCAGGTTACGCCCACCCGCCTGGCCCAACAGCCAGTCACCCGCAGTGCCCTGCCCGGCAATCAGCGGCTTGGCGCCGGCATGCCCGACGAGTAGCAGCACGCCCGGCGCCTTATGCCCTGCCTGGGCCTGCTTGACCTTGGCCTGCAAATCCTCAAGCTGCTGGTGGTAACTGGCCGCCAACGCCGACGCTTGCTGCTCGGCGCCAAGCAACTGGCCCAGGTGCTTGAGGTTTTCATCCACCGCCGACAGCTCGGCCCTGCTGGAAAACAACGCCACCTGCACACCCGCCTTGCGGATTTGCGCCAGCACCGGTGGCGGGCCCATTTCTTCGGTACCCACCAGCACATCCGGGCGCAGGCTAAGGATGCCTTCCGCCGACAGTTGCCGCTGGTAACCCACACTAGGCAGTGATTTCAACGATGCCGGGTGCTGGCTGGTGGTATCAACCCCCACCAGCCGCGCTTCACCGCCCAGCGCAGTTATCCACTCACTCAGTGCACCTCCGGCGCTGACCCAGCGTTGCGGCAGCTCGGCCGCCAGGGCCTGGGTAGAGAGCACAAGGCTTGCGCACAGCGCGAGCAAGGCGACGGGACGGCGCATCATCGGGTTCCTTCTGAAGGCGGACCACACGCCTTGTGGCGGGCGGCAGAACTGCGCACCATAGGTAGCCGGACGCAGCGAATGCGGGCAATTTGATAATTATTCGCATTGGCGCGTCAAGCCATCATCTGTTTCACGAGTCGTCCTTGCCATGCACTTCCTTTGTACCTCCCACGGCCTGGCCGAAGGCCAAAGCCGCGCCTTCAGCGTAGACGGCGTCGAACTGTTTGGCGTGCGTCGCCAAGGCCAGGTTTTCCTCTACCGCAACCGTTGCCCACACCGCGGCATCCCGCTGAACTGGGCGGAAGATGCGTTTCTCGATGACAGCGCCAGTCTCATCCACTGTGCCCACCATGGTGCGCTGTTCCTGATAGAAAGCGGCGAATGTGTGGCAGGCCCCTGTGAAGGAGAGCAACTTCAGCCCATGGGCTGCCACGAAGACAGCCAGGGCATCTGGTTCAAGGGTTGAGCAGCACTGGCAAGCGGCGGTCGATGACGATGCCTTCAGCGTCCAGGCGGGTACCGTAGGCCAGTACCTCAACGCCGTCGGCCACCGCGGCACGCAGGGCCTGAGCGTAGGCACCGTCGATTTCCTCGGCCGGGCGCACGGCATCGATACCGGTCAGGTTCACGCAGTACAGTTGTACCGCCCGTACGCCCTGCCGGGCCAGCGTGGCCAACTCGCGCAGGTGCTTGGCACCGCGCTGGGTTACCGCATCCGGGAACGCTGCGACCGTGCTGTCGGGGTAGCCCAAGGTTACGCTCTTGACCTCGACATACACGGGCGCGCCGTCAAACTCCAGGCGAAAGTCGATCCGGCTGCCTTCCTCGCCGTAAGCCACTTCGCGCTTGAGCGCCGTGAAACCGGCCAGCTCGGCAATCACGCCTGCCCTCAGCGCCTCCTCGACCAGCGCATTGGCCCGCCCGGTATTCACACAGGCCAGCCGCCCCTGCGGCGTTTCGCTGATTTCCCAGGTACCCGGCAGCTTGCGCTTGGGGTCGGTGGAGCGGCTGAACCACACCTGCCCACCTTCACGCATGCAGTTGAGCATGGAGCCGGTGTTCGGGCAGTGAATGGTCAGATGTTCACCATTGGCCAGTTCGATATCGGCCAGAAAGCGCTTGTAGCGGCGCAGCAGGCTGCCCTGTTCAAGTGAAGGAGAGAAACGCATCAGCCTTGCCAGCTCCGCAGGCCACGGGCAATGCGCTGCACCGCCTCTTCCAGGCGTGGCAGGCTCTGGGTGTAGGCAAAGCGCACATGGTGGCCGGCCAGGTGACGGCCGAAGTCCAGGCCCGGCGTGAAGGCCAGGTGCTCGGTTTCCAGGAAGTGCCGACAGAAGGCGAACGCATCACCGTCAAAGGCACTGATGTCGGCATACAGGTAGAACGCGCCCTGTGGCTCGACGGCAATGCGGAAGCCCAGTTCGCGCAGGGCTGGCAACAGATAGTCGCGACGGCGGGCGAATTCGGCGCGGCGTTCTTCAAAAATGGCCAGGGTTTCCGGCTGGAAGCATGCCAGAGCAGCATGCTGCGCCATGCTAGGTGCGCTGATGTACAGGTTCTGCGCCAGTTTTTCCAGATCAGCCACTGCGCCAGGCGGCGCCACCAGCCAGCCGAGGCGCCAACCGGTCATGCCGAAATACTTGGAAAAACTATTCAGAACGAACGCCGAGTCGTCGACTTCCAGCACGCTTGGCGCGTCCATGCCATAGGTAAGGCCATGGTAGATCTCATCCACCACCAGGTGACCGTGACGCTCATGGGTGGCCCTGGCAAGGCTGGCCAGCTCGTCACGCCCCAGCACGGTGCCGGTCGGGTTGGCCGGCGAAGCGACCAGAGCGCCCACCGTGTCCTTGTCCCAGTAACGGTCGACCAGGTCGGCTGTCAGTTGGTAATTCACGTCCGGCCCTACCGGCACCAACTGCGCGCCCCCCTCGACCAGGCGCAGGAAGTGGCGGTTGCACGGGTAGCCCGGGTCGGCCAGCAGCCAGTGCTTGCCCGGGTCAACCAACAGGCTGCTGGCCAGCAGCAATGCGCCTGAGCCACCCGGGGTAATGAGGATGCGCTCCGGGTCGATACTCAGCCCATACCGCTGGCCATAAAAGCCGGCGATGGCTTCGCGCAGTTGTGGCAGCCCGCGCGCTGCGGTGTAGCGGGTGTGTCCAGCGGCCAGTGCCGCCTGGCCGGCCGCGACGATGGGCGCGGCCGTGGTGAAGTCCGGCTCACCGATTTCCAGGTGGATCACGTCATGCCCGGCCGCCTGCAGCTCGTTGGCCCGGGCCAGCAGTGCCATGACATGGAAGGGTTCGATGGCGCGACTGCGCGCACTGTAGGGGTGGGCCATGACCTTCTCTCAATTGGGTCTAAACTGGAGATTCTACCTCTGCACGCCACCGAACGTACGGCTCAGGCCGCTGTCAATTGCCAGTAACAGGCGGGGTAGCGCACCCCCGATCTATCTGGTAAGTTCGGCGGCTCGCAGTCGCAGGGCCGGCGGGTGCCGGAGATGGAGCAGCCTGCGCATTGGATCAGATGAGTGAGAGGCGGTCTATTCATGTCCACCGTAGAAAAGCAAAAAGCCCAGACCATGTACGGTGTCGAGCCATACGTAGAAACCAAGGGTGAAGAGTACATGGGCGAGCCCATGAAAAAACACTTCACCAAGCTTCTCGGCGCCTGGAAGCAAGAGCTGATGACCAGCGTGGACCGCACTGTGGACCACATGAAGGACGAAGCAGCCAACTTCCCCGACCCGGCCGACCGCGCCAGCCAGGAAGAAGAGTTCGCCCTGGAACTGCGCAACCGCGACCGCGAGCGCAAGCTGATCAAGAAAATCGACAAGACCCTCGACAAGATCAAGGCCGACGAATACGGCTGGTGTGAGTCGTGCGGTATCGAAATCGGCCTGCGCCGCCTGGAAGCCCGTCCGACCGCGGATCTGTGCTTCGACTGCAAGGAAATCGCCGAGAAAAAGGAAAAAACGATCGGCAAAGGCTGATCTTTCTTCCACCTGAACGGGGCGCTCGATGCGCCCCGATTCATTTATATGCCCAGCCAGACCATGACCGACTCCAGCTACATCGGGCGTTTCGCCCCCACCCCCAGCGGCTTCCTGCACTTCGGCTCGCTGGTCGCCGCCCTCGCCTCCTGGCTCGATGCCCGCGCCGTCAACGGCCGCTGGCTGCTGCGCATGGAAGACACCGACCCACCCCGCGAAATGCCCGGCGCCCGCGATGCCATCCTGCAAACCCTTGAACGTTACGGCCTGGAATGGGATGGCGAGGTTGTGTTCCAGAGCCAGCGCCACGACGCCTACGCGGCAGTGGTCGACCGCCTGTTCAACATGGGCCTGGCTTATGCCTGTACGTGTTCGCGCAAGCAACTGGAGGGTTACAACGGGATTTACCCGGGTCTGTGCCGCAACGCCGGGCACGCCCGTGAAGGTGCAGCAATCCGCTTGCGCGTGCCCGAGCTGATCTACCGCTTTACCGACCGGGTACAGGGTGAGTACCAGCAGCACCTGGGGCGTGAGGTGGGCGACTTTGTCATCCAGCGCCGTGACGGGCTGTATGCCTACCAGCTGGCGGTGGTGCTGGACGATGCCTGGCAGGGGGTTACCGATATCGTGCGTGGCGCCGACCTGCTCGACAACACCCCGCGCCAGCTGTACCTGCAAGAGCTGCTGGGCTTTTCACAGCCGCGCTACCTGCATATTCCGCTGATCGTGCAACCGGACGGGCACAAGCTGGGCAAGTCGTACCGCTCGCCGCCGTTGCAGGCAGAGCATGCTACGCCGTTGTTGCTGCGCGCGTTGCGGGCGCTGGGGCAAGAAGCAGACCCCGAGTTACTGCTGGCAACACCGGCTGAAGTGCTGGCGGTGGCGCGCAAGCAGTGGCGGCCGGAGGCGATTGCGCAGCGGACCACGGTGCCAGAGGCTGAGTTGCGCTGAGGCTTTAGCGGCCTCTTCGCGGGCACAGGCAAAACAACTCTCAAAAACAAAAGCTCAACAAATTCAAACTCTTGGCTAACCTCACCGATTCCCGCTAGCATCCCCCCAGCCATTTGCGCCAATAATAAGTCCAAGCCCGCAGCGCCCAACCATCGAGGCCAGCATGTACATCTATCGTTTGGTCCTGCTTCTGGTCGTGGGGATCTACCTGTTCTCCCCGGCCATCATGGACTGGTGGATCGAACCGACCGGAGCCTGGTACCGCCCTTACCTGCTCTGGCTGATCCTGATCGTCGTCACCTTCATCCTGCAGAGCCAACGAGATGCCGATGAGCTTTAGCCTGACCCAGATGATCCTGATCAGCGCCGGGTACCTCATGGTGCTGTTCGGCGTGGCCTGGATCAGCGAGCGGGGGGTCATCCCGCGCTCGATCATTCGCCACCCGCTTACCTACACCCTGTCGCTGGGCGTATACGCCAGTGCCTGGGCCTTCTATGGCTCAGTCGGCCTGGCCTACCAGTACGGCTACGGCTTCCTTGCCTGTTACCTGGGCGTGTCCGGCGCGTTCCTGCTGGCACCGGTGCTGCTATACCCGATCCTCAAGATCACCCGCACCTACCAGCTGTCCTCCCTGGCCGACCTGCTGGCGTTCCGCTTCCGCAGTACCTGGGCGGGGGCGCTGACCACCATCATCATGCTGATTGGCGTGTTGCCTTTGCTGGCGCTGCAAATCCAGGCGGTGGCCGACTCGATCAGCATCCTCACCGGTGAGCCGGTCAAGGCAAGGGTGGCATTCGCCTTCTGTACGCTGATCATCCTGTTCACCATCTTTTTCGGTTCGCGGCACATCGCCACGCGTGAGAAACACGAAGGGCTGGTGTTCGCCATCGCCTTCGAATCGGTGATCAAGCTGCTGGCCTTGGGCGGCATCGGCCTTTACGCCCTTTATGGCGTATTTGGCGGCCCGCACGAACTGGAAGTCTGGCTGCTGCAGAACCAGACCGCTCTGGCCGCCCTGCACACCCCGTTGCAGGAAGGGCCATGGCGCACCCTGCTGCTGGTGTTCTTCGCCTCGGCCATCGTCATGCCGCACATGTACCACATGGCCTTCACCGAAAACCTCAACCCGCGCTCACTGGTCAGCGCCAGCTGGGGCCTGCCGCTGTTCCTGCTGCTGATGAGCCTGGCCGTGCCGCTGGTGCTGTGGGCCGGCCTGCGCCTGGGCGCCAGCACCAACCCCGAGTACTTCACCCTGGGCCTGGGTATTGCCGCCAACAACGAGGCACTGGCACTGCTGGCCTACGTCGGCGGCTTGTCGGCCGCCAGCGGCCTGATCATCGTCACCACTCTGGCGCTGTCGGGCATGGCCCTCAACCATCTGGTACTGCCGCTGTATCAACCCCCGGCCGAAGGCAACATCTACCGCTGGCTGAAGTGGACCCGCCGCGCGCTGATCGTTGCCATCATCACCGCCGGCTTCATGTTCTACCTGACCCAGAACAACCACCAGAGCCTGGCCAACCTGGGCATCGTCGCCTTCGTCGCCACCCTGCAGTTCCTGCCAGGCGTGCTGTCGGTGCTGTACTGGCCCACCGCCAACCGCCGCGGCTTCATTGCCGGGTTGCTGGCCGGCACCCTGGTGTGGATGGTGACCATGCTGCTGCCGCTGCTGGGCAACCTGCAGGGCTTCTACATCCCGATGCTGGACATGATCTATGTGCTGGACGACACCAGCTGGCACATGGCGGCCATTGCCTCGCTGGCGGCCAACGTGCTGCTGTTTACCCTGATCTCGCTGTTCACCAACGCCAGCAACGAAGAAGTCAGCGCCGCCGAAGCCTGTGCGGTGGACAACGTGCGCCGTCCGCAGCGCCGCGAGCTGCACGCAGCCTCGCCCCAGGAATTCGCCACCCAGCTGGCCAAACCGCTGGGCGCCAAGGCCGCACAAAAGGAAGTGGAGCAGGCCCTGCGCGACCTCTACCTGCCGTTCGACGAGCGCCGCCCTTATGCCCTGCGCCGCCTGCGAGACCGCATCGAAGCCAACCTGTCCGGGCTGATGGGGCCGAGCGTGGCCCAGGACATGGTCGAGACCTTCCTGCCGTACAAATCCGGTAACGAAAACTACGTGACCGAAGACATCCATTTCATCGAAAGCCGCCTGGAAGACTACCACTCGCGCCTGACCGGCCTTGCCGCAGAGCTCGATGCCCTGCGCCGTTACCACCGCCAGACCCTGCAGGAGCTGCCCATGGGCGTCTGCTCGCTGGCCAAAGACCAGGAAATCCTGATGTGGAACAAGGCCATGGAAGAGCTCACCGGCATCGCCGCCAAGCATGTGGTCGGCTCGCGCCTGGTCACCATCGACGAGCCTTGGCGCGGCCTGCTGCAAGGCTTCATCAACGTGCCCGACGAGCACCTGCACAAGCAGCGCCTGGCGCTGGACGGCCAGCCGCGCTGGCTGAACCTGCACAAGGCCGCCATCGACGAGCCGCTGGCACCCGGAAACAGCGGCCTGGTGCTGCTGGTGGAAGACCTGACCGAAACCCAGGCACTGGAAGACAAGCTGGTGCACTCCGAGCGCCTGGCCAGCATCGGCCGCCTGGCCGCTGGCGTAGCCCACGAAATCGGCAACCCGATTACCGGCATCGCCTGCCTGGCGCAAAACCTTCGTGAAGAACGTGAAGGTGATGGCGAAATCATCGAGCTGTCCAGCCAGATCCTCGACCAGACCAAGCGGGTATCGCGCATCGTCCAGTCGCTGATGAGCTTCGCCCATGCCGGCGGCAGCCACCAGAACAGTGAAGAGCCGGTGTGCCTGGCCGAAGTGGCGCAGGACGCCATCGGTCTGCTGGCGTTGAACCGGCGCAATTTCGAAGTACAGTTCTTCAACCTCTGCGACCCGGACCACTGGGCCGAAGGGGACCCGCAGCGCCTGGCCCAGGTGCTGATCAACCTGCTCTCCAACGCCCGCGATGCCTCACCGCCCGGCAGCGCCGTGCGCGTGCGCAGCGAAGTGAGCGAGCACACCGTCGACCTGATCGTCGAGGACGAGGGCAGCGGGATACCGAAGAGCATCATGGACCGCCTGTTTGAACCCTTCTTCACCACCAAAGACCCGGGCGAAGGAACCGGACTGGGGCTCGCTCTGGTCTATTCCATCGTGGAAGAGCATTATGGGCAAATCACCATCGACAGCCCGGCCGATATCGAACGGCAACGTGGCACCCGGATCCGCGTGACCCTGCCCCGGCATGTCGTAGCGACGTCCCCTGAAATTCGAGACCGTCGAGAGAATTGAATCAATGCCGCACATTCTGATCGTCGAAGACGAAACCATCATCCGCTCGGCCTTGCGTCGCCTGCTCGAGCGGAACCAGTACCAGGTCAGCGAAGCCGGCTCGGTGCAGGAAGCCCAGGAACGCTTCAGCATTGCCACCTTCGACCTCATCGTCAGCGACCTGCGCCTGCCAGGTGCGCCCGGCACCGAGCTGATCAAGCTCGGCCAAGGTACCCCGGTGCTGATCATGACCAGCTACGCCAGCCTACGCTCGGCGGTGGACTCGATGAAAATGGGCGCGGTGGACTACATCGCCAAGCCCTTCGACCACGACGAGATGCTGCAGGCCGTGGCGCGTATTCTGCGCGACCGGCAGAACGCTCCGGCCGCCGCACTGGCTGCCGAGCCACGCGCCACCAACGGCAAGGCCGCCGCGGCCGACAAAGGCAGCGCGGCTGCGGCCAATGGCGAAATCGGCATCATCGGTTCATGCCCGCCCATGCAGGACATGTACAGCAAGATCCGCAAGGTGGCGCCCACCGACTCCAATGTGCTGATCCAGGGTGAGTCGGGTACCGGTAAAGAGCTGGTGGCCCGCGCCCTGCACAACCTGTCACGCCGGGCCAAGGCACCGATGATCTCGGTGAACTGCGCGGCCATCCCCGAGACCTTGATCGAGTCCGAACTGTTCGGCCACGAGAAAGGTGCGTTCACCGGTGCCAGCGCCGGGCGTGCGGGCCTGGTAGAGGCCGCCGACGGTGGCACGCTGTTCCTTGACGAAATCGGTGAACTGCCACTGGAAGCCCAGGCCCGTCTACTGCGTGTACTGCAGGAAGGCGAGATTCGCCGGGTGGGGTCGGTGCAGTCGCAAAAGGTCGATGTGCGCCTGATCGCCGCGACCCACCGCGACCTGAAGAACCTGGCCAAGGCCGGCCAGTTCCGCGAAGACCTTTACTATCGCCTGCACGTCATCGCCCTGAAACTGCCTGCCCTGCGCGAGCGCGGCAGTGACGTGAACGAGATCGCCAGCGCCTTCCTCGCCCGCCAACGCGCGCGTATCGGTCGCGACGACCTGCACTTCTCGGCCGAGGCCGAGCAAGCCATTCGCCATTACAGCTGGCCAGGTAACGTGCGAGAGCTGGAAAACGCCGTGGAGCGTGCGGTGATTCTTAGCGAGAGCGCAGAAATTTCGGCAGACCTGCTGGGCATCGACATTGAACTGGGCGACCTGGAGGAGGACGAGATCCTCAACAACGCCCTGGTTGCAGCCAGTGCTGCAAATGCCAGCCACGAGCCGACCGAAGACCTGTCGCTGGAAGACTACTTCCAGCACTTCGTGCTCGAACACCAGGACCACATGACCGAGACCGAGCTGGCACGCAAGCTTGGCGTCAGCCGCAAGTGCCTGTGGGAACGCCGTCAGCGCCTGGGTATTCCACGGCGCAAAAGCAACGTTACCAGCGATAACTGACCTGCCTGGCGTACGCCGCAGCATATGCGGTGGGGTGAGACCGAGCGCCGCCCGCGCGGCGCATCGCGAGCTGCGCTCGCTCCTACGTCTGTTTAGGGCCAATCATTCCTGGGGTATTTGCGCGCGTACGCCTTGGTGCATGGCGCGATATTGCGTAGTACAAACCAGGCGGTCGCGCGCGCCTGCCACAGGCGTTACTGGCCAAAAACAAACGTAGGAGCGAGCGCAGCTCGCGATGCGCCGCGCGGGCGGCGCTCGATCTCACAGGCGCTGAACCTGTCACGACGAACACCCCAGGTAACACATCAGTCCCCACAAAAATCTGTTACCCAACCTTTGGGTCGTAACAGTTCCCGAGGCGTACGGTAACGAAATCCCGACATTTTCAGCCCCTCGAAAATCACCAGAACGCCTCAAACCCTTGATTTTACTGGACTTGCAAAAGTTGGCACGGCACCTGCTATATGCTTAGTACAAAAACAATAACAAGCACTGCAACTCAGAATAAGAACAAGACGAAACGGCTCACGCACAATAAAAACAAGACGGCGGAGGCGCAGCTAACTGATTCTTTTGGAGAGGATGCGTGTTTGGGGCTTGCCCCACAACCAGGCAGAGAACAACAAAAACTGCACTAAAAAGCAGCGCCTGAACTGGTTGGATCGACAGATCAACGTGACATCAGCGGCCAAAGCAATCCGTTTGCTCTTAACCCCTGGATTGGGGGTCGTCCACAAGCTTCGAGATTTGTGGACAGGGCACTCAACAAAAACAAGAAGCCCAGCAAAAAAACAATAAGAGCACGCAACGACTTCTTGGGGAGCTTAGGCTCCCCTTGTCGTTTCTACCCTTCTGGCAGGCATCCTGCTACCCGCCTACACCATTCCCTGAGTAAATGCTAGAATCCCCGCCCATCATGCGGCCATTCTCCTATTCTTGGCCGAACATTCCTTCAAACAGTGCATCCCATGCTGAAGAAGCTGTTCCAGTCGTTCCGCCCGCCCGTACCGGGCCAGCACCACAGGCGCACCACGCCTGAGGTGATCAACAAGAGCCAGCACTCGCTGCAGCGCCACCAGTTCAGCCGCCATGCGGTGAACATCGTGGAACGCCTGCAAAGCGCCGGCTACCAGGCTTACCTGGTCGGGGGCTGTGTCCGCGACCTGATGCTGGGCATCACGCCGAAAGACTTCGACGTCGCCACCAGTGCCACTCCCGAACAGGTCCGTGCCGAGTTCCGCAACGCGCGCATCATTGGTCGCCGCTTCAAGCTGGTCCACGTGCATTTCGGCCGTGAGATCATCGAAGTCGCCACCTTCCGCGCTCCTCACTCGGAAGAAGATCAGGGCGACAGCCACCGTTCGTCGCACAATGCCAGTGGCCGCATCCTGCGTGACAACGTGTACGGCACCCTGGAAGAAGACGCGCAACGCCGCGACTTCACCATCAACGCCTTGTACTACGACCCGGTCAGCGAGCGCATTCTCGATTACGCCAACGGTGTGCACGACGTGCGCAACCGCCTGTTGCGGCTGATCGGCGACCCGACCCACCGCTACCAGGAAGACCCGGTGCGCATGCTGCGTGCGGTGCGTTTCGCCGCCAAGCTCGACTTCGGCATCGAAAAGCACACGGTCCAGCCGATTCGCGAACTGGCCCCGTTGCTGCGCGAGATCCCGCCAGCGCGCCTGTTCGAAGAAAGCCTCAAGCTGTTCCTTTCCGGCCAAGGCGCCATCGCGTTCGAAATGCTGGTCGACCTGCAATTGTTCGAGCCGCTGTTCCCGGCCAGTGCCCACGCCCTGGACGAGCGCCCGACCTACACCCACACGCTGATCAGCCAGGCACTGAACAACACCGACCTGCGCGTGAAGCAAGGCAAGCCGGTCACGCCGGCGTTCCTGTTCGCTGCACTGCTGTGGCCAGCCTTGCCATCCCGCGTGCTGCACCTGCAGAACCAGGGTGTACCGCCGATTCCGGCCATGAACGGTGCCGCTCACGACTTGATCGCCGAGCAATGCGCACGCATTGCCATCCCCAAGCGCTTCACCCTGCCGATCCGCGAGATCTGGGACATGCAGGAGCGCCTGCCACGTCGCAGTGGCAAGCGTGCCGACATGCTGCTGGACAACCCCCGCTTCCGCGCCGGTTACGACTTCCTGCTGCTGCGTGAAAGCGCAGGCGAAGAAACCGACGACCTCGGCCAGTGGTGGACCGACTACCAGGATGCCAACGACAGCGAGCGCCGCGAGATGATCCGCGAGCTGGGCAGCCGTGACGAAGGCACCGGTGCCGGCCCGCGTAAACGCAAACGCAGCGGCAGCAAGCGCAAACGCAGTGGCGACGAGGCGTTCGAGTGAAGACCCGCGCCTACGTCGGCCTGGGCAGCAACCTGGACGCACCTGCCGAGCAGCTGCGCAGCGCCTTGCAGGCGCTTGACCAGGTGGACAGCACCCGCCTGGTAGCGGCCTCTGCCCTGTACACCAGCGACTCGCTGCTGCCCGGCCAACCGCGCTACACCAACGCAGTTGCTGCCCTGGACACTGCTCTGCCGCCCCTGGCCCTGCTCGATGCGCTGCAGGCCATCGAGAACGACCAGGGCCGCGTGCGCAAGGAACGCTGGGGCCCGCGCACGCTGGACCTGGACATCCTGCTGTTCGGTGATCAGGTACTCGACGAGCCACGCCTGAAAGTGCCGCACTACCACATGCACGCCCGCCCCTTCGTGCTGTACCCGCTGGCCGAACTGGTCCCGGGCGATTTCCGCCTGGCCGATGGCCGCGCCCTCGCGCAGTTACTCGCAGACTGTCCGTTCGTCGGCCTGGAACGCCTGTAAACCGGGCGTTCCAGCCTGCCACGCCACTGCGGTAACGCCAGTAACACCCTGATCGTAACAATGCGGTAACAGGGTGATTGACTTCCCCCACCTCGCTCACGACTATAGGCGTCCCGTGTGGCACCAAAGTGCCGCATACCCGTATTTAGGCCCGGACGGACCTGTGCCCGAACATCACCCGCGATGATGTGCCGCTCCGGAAGATGACTACACGCGTTGAATGCAGTCGTTTTTTACAGCGCCTGAACGAGGAATTTCCTACATGCCTGAAGTAACCCTCACCACCCTCAATGGCCTCAAGGCCAAGGGTGAAAAAATCACCATGCTGACCTGCTACGACGCGACCTTCGCCAAGGCCGCCAGCCAGGCCGGTGTCGAAGTGTTGCTGGTGGGCGACTCGCTGGGGATGGTCCTGCAGGGCCACGACAGCACCTTGCCGGTCACCACAGCAGACATGGCCTACCACACTGCCTGTGTCAAACGCGGCAATGACGGCGCCCTGATCCTTGCCGACCTGCCGTTCATGGCACATGCCACCCCGGAACTGGCCTTCGCCAACAGCGCCACGCTGATGCAAGCCGGCGCCCACATGATCAAGATCGAAGGCGCTGCCTGGCTGGCAGAAACTATCCGCCTGCTGGCCGAGCGTGGCGTGCCGGTGTGCGCGCACATGGGCCTGACCCCGCAGACCGTCAACGTACTGGGCGGCTACAAGGTGCAGGGCCGCCAGGAGGCCCAGGCCCGGCAGATGCGTGCCGACGCCATCGCCCTGGAGCAGGCTGGTGCGGCCATGCTGCTGCTTGAATGCGTACCCAGCGAACTGGCGGCAGAAATCACGAATGCCGTGGGCATCCCGGTAATCGGCATCGGCGCTGGCAGCGCCACCGATGGCCAGGTGCTGGTGCTGCACGACATGCTCGGCCTGTCGCTGAGCGGCCGGGTACCGAAGTTCGTGAAGAACTTCATGGAAGGCCAGCCAGGCATTCAAGGCGCCCTTGTCGCCTATGTCGAGGCCGTCAAGCAAGTCAGCTTCCCAGGTAGCGAACACGGGTTCAGTGCATGAATACAGTCAAAACCGTCCGTGAACTGCGTGCAGCCGTTGCCCGCGCCCGCGGTGAAGGCAAACGCATCGGCTTCGTGCCGACCATGGGCAACCTGCACAGCGGCCACGTAGCCTTGGTGACCAAAGCTGCACAACGCGCCGACTTTGTGGTGGCCAGCATCTTCGTCAACCCGCTGCAGTTCGGCGCCAACGAAGACCTGGACAAATACCCGCGCACCCTGGCCGCCGACCAGGAACGCCTGCTGCAAGCCGGCTGCAACCTGCTGTTCGCGCCCACCGTGCAAGAGATGTACCCCGACGGCATGAGCGTGCAAACCCGCGTCAGCGTACCGCAGCTTTCCGAAGGCCTCTGCGGCGCCAGCCGGCCTGGGCATTTCGAAGGCGTGGCCACAGTGGTCAACAAGCTGTTCAACATGGTCCAGCCGGACCTTGCCGTATTCGGTGAAAAGGACTTTCAGCAACTGGCAGTGATCCGTGCCATGGTGCGCGACCTGAACATGCCGGTCCAGATCATCGGCGAGCCCACCGTGCGTGCTGAAGATGGCCTGGCGCTGTCGTCGCGCAATGGTTACCTCACGCCCGAGCAGCGTATTGCAGCGCCCGCGCTGTACCGCACACTGCAGCACATTGCAGCGGGCATCCGCCGTGGCCAACGGGATTTTGCCGCGCTGGTCGCTGAAGGCCAGGCGCAACTGAGCACTGCGGGTTTGCGCCCGGACTACCTGGAAGTCCGTCATGCCGTGAGCCTGCGCCCGGCAATGATCGATGATCGCGACCTGGTTGTGATCGCGGCGGCTTACCTCGGTAACACCCGGTTGATCGACAACCTTTACCTGCACGTCGAAGACAAGACCGCGTAAGAGCCTGGGGCTGCTTTGCAGCCCCAAAATCACCCTGCCCTACCCATTCCCAGCGCGTGGCCTTTGCCTATAATGATGCCAGCCTGAACCCGGCAATGACTGCCGTGTCCAAGGCATCACCACGCACCAAGGGAACCCCGCGCAATGGCGTATTACCGTACACCCCACGATGTGACGGCCCTGCCCGCCTGGCAGGCGCTTCAGCAACACCGCGACGCCATGCAAGGTTTCAGCATGCGCGAAGCCTTTGCCGCCGATGCCAAACGCTTCGACCAGTTCTCCCTGAGCTGCTGCGGCCTGTTCCTGGACTACTCGAAAAACCTGATCACCGAACAAAGCCGCGACCTGCTGGTCAACCTGGCCAACGAAGTGGGCCTGCAAGACGCCATCAAATCGATGTTCGGCGGCGAAATCATCAACGCCTCCGAAGGCCGCCCCGTGCTGCACACTGCGCTGCGCCGACCGGTGGGCGACAAGCTCAGCGTCAACGGCGTGAACGTCATGCCGGAAGTGCACAAGGTGCTCAACCAGATCACCGAACTGGTCGGTCGCATCCACGACGGCCTCTGGCGCGGCTACAGCGAAAAGCCGATCACCGACGTGGTCAACATCGGCATCGGCGGCTCGTTCCTCGGCCCCGAACTGGTGTCCGAAGCACTGCTGCCGTACGCCCAACGCGGCGTGCGTTGCCACTACCTGGCGAACATAGACGGCAGTGAGTTCCACGAGCTGTCGGCCAACCTGCGTGCCGAAACCACCCTGTTCATTGTCTCGTCCAAGTCGTTCAACACCCTCGAGACCCTGAAAAACGCCATGGCCGCACGCACCTGGTACCTGGCCCAGGGCGGCTCGGAAGCCGAGCTGTACCGCCACTTCATCGCCGTTTCCAGCAACAAGGCTGCCGCCGTGGCCTTTGGTATCCGCGAAGAGAACATCTTCCCGATGTGGGACTGGGTAGGCGGGCGTTACTCGCTGTGGTCGGCCATCGGCCTGCCGATTGCCCTGGCCATTGGTACGGCCAACTTCAAGGAGTTGCTGTCGGGTGCCTACACCATGGACCAGCACTTCCAGACCGCGCCGTTCGACAAGAACATGCCAGTGCTGCTGGCCCTGCTAGGCGTGTGGTACGGCAACTTCTGGGACGCGAACAGCCATGCGATCCTGCCGTACGATCACTACCTGCGTAACATCACCAAGCACCTGCAGCAGCTGGACATGGAGTCCAACGGCAAGAGCGTGCTGCAGGACGGCACCCCGGTGAAGGTTGATACCGGCCCGGTGATCTGGGGCGGCGTTGGCTGTAACGGTCAGCACGCCTATCACCAGTTGCTGCACCAGGGCACCCAGCTGATTCCGGCCGACTTCATCGTGCCGGTGGTGAGCTTCAACCCGGTGGCCGACCATCACCAGTGGCTTTACGCCAACTGCCTGTCGCAGAGCCAGGCGCTGATGCTGGGCAAAACCCGTGAAGAAGCCGAAGCCGAGCTGCGCAGCAAAGGCCTGAACGAAGCGGACATCGAAAAACTGGCCCCGCACAAGGTGATCCCGGGCAACCGCCCGAGCAACACCTTGGTCGTGGAGCGCATCAGCCCTCGCCGCCTGGGTGCGCTGGTGGCGATGTACGAACACAAGGTGTTCGTCCAAAGCGTGATCTGGGGTATCAACGCGTTCGACCAGTGGGGCGTAGAGCTGGGCAAGGAGCTGGGCAAAGGCGTTTACCAACGCCTGGTCGGCAGCCTGGAAGACAGCGCCGAAGATGGCTCTACCCAAGGCCTGATCAACTACTTCCGCGGCCGTCACCGCGGGTAATCCGATACCTGCACCGGCCTCTTCGCAGGTAAACCCGCGAAGAGGCCGGCACAGGTTGAACACCTCTCCCAGCTACACTCTCCTATCGAATAGCCGTTGCAGTCCATCGCCCCTTACAAGAGCAGGACCACCCGCCATGTTCGATATCCGCAATTACCCCGAGGCCCTGGCCGTCAGCCAGTCTGCCGCCCTCACCCCCGACGAATACCGCCGCCTCTACCGCCAGTCGGTAGACGACCCTGACACCTTCTGGGCCGAACAGGCCAAGCGCCTGGACTGGATCAAACCTTGGTCCAGCGTGCAGCAATGCGACCTGAAAATCGGCAAGGCCCGTTGGTTCGACGGTGCCCAACTCAATGTCAGCTACAACTGCATTGATCGCCACCTGGCCCTGCGTGGCGAGCAAACTGCCCTATTGTGGGAAGGTGACGACCCAAACGACTCAAAAGCCATCACCTACCGCGAGCTGCACCGCCAGGTCTGCCGCCTGGCCAACGCCCTGAAGGCACGCGGGTTAAAGAAAGGCGACCGGGTATGCATCTACATGCCGATGATCCCGGAGGCCGCCTTCGCCATGCTTGCCTGCACCCGCATAGGTGCCATCCACTCGGTGGTGTTCGGCGGCTTCTCCCCCGATGCCCTGCGTGACCGTATTCTCGATGCCGACTGCCGCACCGTGATCACCGCCGATGAAGGCGTGCGCGGCGGCAAACGCATCCCGCTGAAACAGAATGTCGACAAGGCCCTTGCCAGTTGCCCTGCCGTCAGCAGCGTATTCGTGGTGCGCCGCACCGGTGGCGATGTTACCTGGGTCGAAGGCCGTGACCTCTGGTACCACGAGGCAACAGAAAATGCCGGCAACGACTGCGCCCCCGAACCGATGGAGGCCGAAGACCCGCTGTTCATCCTCTACACCTCTGGCAGCACCGGTAAACCCAAGGGCGTGCTGCACACCACCGCCGGTTACCTACTGCAGGCGACGATGACCTTCAAGGTGGTGTTCGACTACCGTGACGGCGAGGTGTTCTGGTGCACCGCCGACGTCGGCTGGGTCACCGGCCACAGCTACATCGTCTACGGCCCACTGGCCAATGGCGCGATTTCGCTGATGTTCGAAGGCGTGCCCAACTACCCGGACACCTCACGCTTCTGGCAGGTGGTGGACAAGCATCAGGTGAACATCTTCTACACCGCCCCGACCGCCCTGCGCGCACTGATGCGCGAGGGCTCCGCGCCACTGCAAAGCACTTCGCGCAAAAGCTTGCGGCTGCTGGGCAGCGTCGGCGAACCGATCAACCCCGAAGCCTGGGAATGGTATTTCGAGGAAGTCGGGCAAAAGCGCTGCCCCATCGTCGACACCTGGTGGCAGACCGAAACCGGCGGCATCATGCTTACCCCGCTTCCCGGCTCCCAGTCACTCAAGCCCGGCTGCGCGACCCAGCCCATGTTCGGCGTGCAACCGGTACTGCTGGACGAACAGGGCAAGCTGATCGAAGGCCCCGGCGCCGGCCTGCTGGTGATCAAGGCCAGTTGGCCAGGGCAGATTCGCAGCGTGTATGGCGACCACCCGCGCATGGTGGATACCTACTTCAAGCCCATGCCCGGCTATTACTTCACTGGCGACGGTGCCCGCCGCGATGCCGACGGCGACTACTGGATTACCGGCCGCATCGACGATGTGATCAATGTCTCGGGCCACCGCATCGGCACCGCCGAAGTGGAAAGCGCACTGGTGCTGCATGACAGCGTCGCCGAAGCGGCAGTGGTCGGATACCCCCACGACCTCAAAGGCCAAGGCGTCTACGCCTTCGTCACGCCGATGAATGGCGTGACGCCAGACGACACGCTGAAGGCCGAACTGCTGGCCCTCGTCAGCAAGGAAATTGGCAGTTTTGCCAAGCCCGAGCTGATCCAGTGGGCCCCGGCGCTACCCAAGACCCGCTCAGGCAAGATCATGCGGCGTATACTGCGCAAAATCGCCTGCAACGAGCTGGACAACCTGGGTGACACCTCTACCCTGGCCGACCCCAGCGTAGTCCAAGGCCTGATCGACAAACGCCTCAACCAGTAACCGGCGGCCGCTGCCCATGGCCGCCCTGCACCGCAGGTCGCCATGGAAGCCCTTCGTCGCCGTATCGAAACCCAGGTCATGAGCCTCACCGGGCTGGCCCTCGGCCAGCTCGACCTGGAATCGCCCAAGGGCGACCCCGGCCTGTTCGGCCCCCACAGCATCAGTTGGCAAGTGCATGGCGACTTCCCGAGCATGCTTGTCGGCGGCATCAGTGCACTCATGCTGCAGTTACTGCACCCGCTGGCCCTGGCCGGTGTGTGGGACCACTCCAATTTCCGTGAAGACCTGATCGGCCGCTTGCGCCGTACCAGTCAGTTTATTTCCGGTACCACCTTCGGTTCCACGCGCGATGCCGAATGGCTGATCGACAAAGTGCGCACCATCCACCTGCAGGTCACCGGCACTGCGCCGGATGGGCGCCCTTATGCGGCCAGCGACCCCGACCTGCTGACCTGGGTTCATGTGGCAGAAGTCAGCAGCTTTCTCGCTGCCCACTTGCGCTACCGCAACCCGCAGCTGTCGCGCGCCGAGCAAGATGCCTACTACGCCGAAATTGCCCTGATTGCCGAGCGCCTTGGCGCCCGGGATGTGCCACGTTCGTGCCAGCAGATCGAAGACTACCTGCTGCGCATGCGTGCGCAGTTGCGCTGCGACAGCCGCAGCCACGAGGTAGTCGGGATTCTGCTCGACGCCCCTGCCCCCAGCCGCCTGGCACAGCCGGTGGGCAAACTGATGCTGCACGCCGGTATCGACCTGTTGCCGGATTGGGCCCAGACCCTGCTCGGTCTGCAGCACGGGCCCTTGCAGCAGCGCATGATACGCCTGGGCCTGCGACGCACCGCACCGGTATTGCGCTGGGCCATGCGAGACGGTTCGGCGCACCGGGCCAAACGGCGCATGGGCATCGAATAAGGTCAAATGGTCGCCCCTGCGGAACTGATTTAACGTGCCATACTCCAAGCACTCCTGCTTAGACAGACGAAGCGACACATGTACAAAGGATTGACTCGCGCCGCTGGCGCACTCTTGGCCCTTGTGGCCCTCTACAGCCTGCTCGGCTTCCTCATTCTTCCCGGTGTGGCACTGCGCATCGCCAACCAGCAGTTGGCCCAGTACGCGACGGTGCCGGCCCACCTCGAACGGGTCGAACTCAACCCCTTCAGCCTGGAGCTGACATTGTGGGGCCTGCAGATCGGCGAGCCCGGCAAGGAACAGGTCGGGTTCGAGCGTCTGTACGCCAACCTCTCGCTCGACAGCCTGTGGACCAAAGCGCTGCACCTGGAAGCCGTAGAGCTCGACAAACCGCGTAACGAGGTGCTGTTTGCCAAGGACGGTAGCCTTAACCTGACCGGCCTGTTCAAGCTGCCCGCCAGCGAAGCCAAACCTGACGAGCCACCCAGCGAGCCGTTCCCGCTGCGCATCGGTAGCATCAAGCTCATCGACGGCTACCTGCATTTCGAGGACTTGCGCCCCAGCGAGCCGATTGAGTTCCTCTACGACAACATGAACCTGGAGCTGAAAAACCTCAGCACCTTGCCTGACGACAGTGCCGACATGACCCTGGTGGCCAACGGCCCCAATGGCGGGCGCATTGATTGGAACGGGACCCTGAGCCTGTCACCGATCGCCTCTGAAGGCACGCTGAAGATCACGGAAGGCAAAATGAAGGCCTTCTGGCCGTACGTACGTGATGCTGTGCCACTGGTGCTGGAAGACGGCGTGGTCAGCCTCGACACGCACTACAAGCTCAACCTCGCCAAACAGACCGAGCTGTTGCTGGAAAACGCCTCCGTGCGCATTGCGCCGTTCGCCATCAAGGCCCCGGATGGCCGCCCCTTGGCACGCCTGGCCAGCCTGGAGGTGAGCGAAACCTCCGTTGACCTGGTCAAGCAACAGGTCACCGTAGGCAAAATCCGCAGCGAGAAACTCGAAACCTGGGCTGAGCTGGAAAAAGACGGCCAGCTCGATTGGCAAAAGCTGTTTGCCAGCCAGCCTGCCAAAGCCACGCCGAAGGAAAAGGCAGAGCCGGCTGCCGCCGAGCCGACACCTGAGCAGCAAGCCGCCAAAGAGCCGAGCAAGCCTTGGCAAGTGCTGCTCAAGGACGTGCAATTGCGCAACTACCTGGTGCACCTGGCAGACCGCAGCCAGAAAGAGCCGGTAGCCTTGGACATCGGCCCGCTCAACGCCGACCTGCAAGGCTTCGACAGCCTCAACCAGTCGCCCTTCACGCTCAAGCTCGATACGGGCGTAGGCAAGCAAGGCAAGCTGCAGGCTGCCGGCCAGGTCAACCTGGCGCCGATATGGGCCAAGCTGGACGTAAGCACCCGCGATATCGACCTGCGCGTAGCACAGGCCTATATCAGCCCGTTCATCCTGCTGGAACTGCGCAGTGGCATGCTCTCCAGCGACCTCAAGGTCGACCTGAAGAACACCGCACCGCTGGCCTTCAATATCACGGGCAAAGCCCAGGTAAACCAGCTGCACACCCTCGACACCATCAAGAGCCGCGACTTCGTCAAATGGCAGCAGGTGAACGTCGATGGCTTGTCTTATGTACACGGCGATGCGTTGTCGATCGACAAGGTAACCCTGCTGCAACCCTATGCACGCTTCATCATCAACGAAGACCGCACCACCAACGTCAATGACCTGTTGATCCCGCAACCGGCTGGCACCCCGGCGAAAAGCCAAGCCAAGCCGGCCGCAACCAGCAGCGACAAGCCGCTGGGTATCCACATCGGCCAGATCGACATCAACGACGGCTCGGCCAACTTCGCCGACCTCTCCCTCACCCCCAACTTCGCCACGGCCATTCAGCAGCTCAATGGCCAGATCGGCACCATCGACAACCGCAAGCCGGTGCCGGCCAAGGTCGACGTGAAGGGCAAGGTCGACCGCTACGCACCGGTCACCATCAAGGGCGCGCTCAACCCGTTCAACCCGCTGGCCAGCCTGGATATCGCCACCAGCTTCAAGCGCGTCGAACTGACCACCCTCACGCCCTACTCCGGCAAGTTCGCGGGCTTTCGCATTCGCAAAGGCAGGCTCAACCTCGACCTGCACTACCTGATTATCAACGGCCAGCTCAAGGCCGAGAACAAGGTGGTGGTGGAGCAACTGCAGCTGGGCGAAAAAGTCGACAGCCCGGACGCAGTCGACCTGCCGATCCGCCTTGCAGTAGCGCTGCTGAAAGATACCGAGGGCAAGATTTCGATCGAGCTGCCAGTGTCTGGCGACCTCAACAACCCGCAATTCAGTGTGATGCCGATCGTCTGGCAAACCCTGCGCAACCTGGTACTGCGCGCGGCACAGGCGCCGTTCAAGTTCATCGGCGGGCTGATTACCGGCGGTGGCTCGGAAGACCTGGGCAACGTGGCGTTCGCCCCTGGGTCCAGCGAGCTCAGTGGCGATGCCCAGTCGTCCCTGGACAAGCTGGCATCCGCGCTGAAAGAACGCCCGGAGCTGCGCCTGGAAATCGAAGGCACCAGCGCCCAGGCCAGCGATGGCCCGCTGATCGCCCAGCAGCGCCTGGAGCGTGAGTACCAGGCCACCTGGTACAAGATCCTGCAGCGCCGGGGCGACAAGGTGCCGGCCAATGCCTCGATGCTGGTGGTGGACGACAGCGACAAACCGGCAATGCTCGAAGGCATTTACCGCACTCGCCTGAAGCAGCAGCCACCTGCCGAATGGGAGCAACTGGGCCGCGACGAACGTACCGCCAAGCTGCGCGAGGCAGTGATCAAGTCGTGGGCCGAGAGCACCGCCTTGCTGCGCACGCTGGGCCAGGAGCGGGCCAGCAGTATCAAGGATTACCTGGTGGACAAGGGCAAGCTGGAAGATGACCGGGTGTATTTCATCGATACCAGCCTGGGGCAGCCTGAGAGCGATGGGCGGGTGGTGACGCCGATGCACCTGGATGCTGAATAATCTTTTTTAGCAGGTCTGGCCTCTTCGCGGGCAAGCCCGCTCCCCCAGGAATCGAGCGCAGTTCAAGGCCTGTGCAGTACCTGTGGGAGCGGGCTTGCCCGCGAATGGGCCGGAACAGGCATCAGACCAACCGTTGCCCAGACACTGCCGGGTGATACAGCGGCTGCACCTTGTTCCCCGCCGGGTCCAGCAGGTGGAAGCTACGCGCTCCGTCACCGTGGTTGAACGGCCGGTCCAGCAGCGTGACACCGTGGGCCTTGAAGTACTGGTACCACGCCTCCAGCTCCTCCACGCTGTCCACAATGAACCCGTAATGATCGAGCGTCTGCAACCCATTGGACGCCCCTGCCCCACGTCCCAGCGAAAGGTTGTCGTTGCCACAGGTGAGGTACACCAGGTCTTCGTTGGCACGGTTCAATACCTCCATACCCAGCACATCGACATAAAAGCGTTCGCACTCTTCCAGGTTGGGTACCAGCAAGGCGATATGGCGCAAGCCATTCAGGCGGCCGGGGCGTGCAGGCAATTCGGACATTGGCGAGACTCCATTTTTGTATACAATTCAATAATGAATTTAAAACAAAAGGAGCGACTTGTGTATAGCCTGTTTATCAAGACCCGTGTGAAGCCCGGTTGCGCCGAGGATTTCCTGACAGCGATCAAGGTCAATGCCGCAGCTTCTGTCACCAACGAGCCAGGCTGCCTGGTATTCGATGTGTCGCAGGACCGACTCGATCCGCAGGTAATCTACCTGTACGAAATCTACCGCGATGATGCCGCGTATGAAGCGCATACCCAGACCGCACACTTTCGTGATAGCCGCCCACTGGTAGAGCCGCTGATCGTCGAGCAGGAATGCTTCGAAAGCGATGTAATCGCCCTCAACCCGGGCTACTGAGTGCAAAAGCAAAGCCCCGGCACAGGCCAGGGCTTCGGTAGAGGTGGCCAAATCCGTTTGGCCGACGGGACATCCCTTATTCGGACTTCAGGCCATCAGCCGAAACGGCCTGAACGCCTTTGATCTTCTTAGCGATGGCGACTGCCATCTCTTTCTGTGCATCGGTAATGGCCACGTCGGACGACAGCGACACGACACCTTTATTAGTCTCGACTTTGATGTCACTGCCTGGCACACCTTTCTCGGTCATCAGGTCGGCTTTGACCTTGGTGGTGATCCAGGTATCAGAGGTAGCTTCCTTGGCTTTGGTCACCTCACCGGCCGCCAGCGTCATGGGGGCCTGGGTGGACTGTTGGGCGAATGCCGCGTTAGCCATGGTCAGGGTCAGAGCGGTAGCAGTAGCGGCAGCAATGGCGAACTTCTTCATGTGGGTCACTCCTGTTTGTCGAAAGGTCTGCGCCGTATGTCCTGGCGGCAGGTATGAAGGTAGTTGCATGTGCTGTGCCAGCTCTATCGCCTAAAATTAATCTTTTTAAATCAATAAGTTAGCAAAAATACATCACTTTCAGTGTCGTGCATTTTGCAATCTGCACGGTAAACCTGCATGCAAGATGCAAGTCCGCAAAAGGTTCCCGCAGCCCATGAAAAAAGGGCCCCGAAGGACCCTTTTCCTGTTGCGTTGCAATCGCTTAGACGCCCGAGGCCTTGGCCGCGGCAACGTCCTTGATCGACAGCTTGATACGGCCGCGGTTATCCACGTCCAGTACCAGTACTTCCACTTCCTGGCCTTCTTTCAGGATGTCGGTGACTTTCTCGACGCGAGCATCGCTCAGCATCGAGATGTGCACCAGGCCGTCCTTGCCAGGCAGGATGTTGACGAAGGCGCCGAAGTCGACGATACGCTCAACCTTGCCGACGTAGATCTTGCCGATTTCGGCCTCGGCGGTGATGCCCAGGATGCGCTGCTTGGCAGCATCTGCAGCTTCCTTGGTTTCGCCGAAGATCTTGATCGAGCCATCGTCTTCGATATCGATCGAAGCCTTGGTCTCTTCACAGATGGCGCGAATGGTGGCGCCGCCTTTACCGATGACGTCACGGATCTTGTCGGTGTCGATCTTCATCGCGATCATGGTTGGGGCGTTGGCCGACAGCTCGGTACGCGACTGACCAATGATCTGGTTCATCTGGCCGAGGATGTTCAGACGCGCTTCCAGGGCCTGGCCCAGGGCGATTTCCATGATCTCTTCGGTGATGCCGTTGATCTTGATGTCCATCTGCAGCGCAGTAACGCCTTTGGCGGTACCGGCTACCTTGAAGTCCATGTCGCCCAGGTGGTCTTCGTCACCGAGGATGTCGGTCAGGACCGCGAACTTGTCGCCTTCCTTGACCAGGCCCATGGCGATACCGGCAACTGGCGCCTTCATCGGCACACCAGCGTCCATCAGGGCCAGGGACGCACCGCAGACCGAAGCCATGGAGCTGGAACCGTTGGATTCGGTGATTTCCGAAACCACGCGGATGGTGTACGGGAACACGTCGGCGGCCGGCAGCATGGCCTGGACCGAACGACGGGCCAGACGGCCGTGGCCGATTTCGCGACGACCAGCACCGCCCATACGACCACACTCACCTACCGAGAACGGTGGGAAGTTGTAGTGCAGCATGAAGGGGTCTTTCTTCTCGCCTTCGAGGGTGTCCAGCAGCTGGGCGTCACGGGCAGTACCCAGGGTCGCAACGACCAGAGCCTGGGTTTCGCCACGGGTGAACAGTGCCGAACCGTGAGTTTTCGGCAGCACGCCGACTTCGATGTTCAGTGGGCGAACAGTCTTGGTGTCGCGGCCGTCGATACGTGGCTTGCCGTTTACGATGTTCTCGCGAACGGTGCGGTACTCGATTTCGCCGAAGATATCTTTGACTTCGGAGGCCGAAGGCTGGCCTTCTTCACCCGAGAACTTGGCAACGGCCTGGTCACGCAGCTCGCCCAGGCGCGCGTAGCGGTCAGCCTTGACGGTGATGGTGTAGCCCTGCGAAACCGCTTCGCCGAACTCGGCGCGGATGGCGTTGAACAGCTCGGTGTTGGCAACGGCTGGTTTCCAGTCCCAGGTCGGCTTGCCCGCTTCGGCAGCCAGTTCCTTGACAGCCTGGATAACGGCCTGGAATTCGTCGTGGGCGAACAGTACGGCACCCAGCATCTGGTCTTCGGTCAGCTCTTGAGCTTCCGATTCAACCATCAGTACGGCGTCGGAAGTACCGGCTACGACCATGTCCAGGCTCGAAGCAGCCAGTTGCTCGTAAGTCGGGTTCAGCAGGTAGCCGGTGCTTTCGTGGAAGGCAACGCGAGCGGCGCCGATCGGGCCTTCGAACGGAATGCCGGAGATGGCCAGGGCAGCCGAGGTACCGATCATCGCGGCGATGTCCGGGTCGGTCTTCTTGCTGGTGGAAACCACGGTGCAGACGACCTGCACTTCGTTCATGAAGCCTTCCGGGAACAGCGGACGGATCGGACGGTCGATCAGGCGCGAGGTCAGCGTCTCTTTCTCGGAAGGACGGCCTTCACGCTTGAAGAAGCCACCCGGGATCTTGCCGGCGGCGTAGGTCTTTTCCTGGTAGTGAACCGACAGCGGGAAGAAGCCCTTGCCTGGATCAGCCTGTTTGGCGCCTACCACAGTCACCAGCACGGTGACGTCGTTGTCGACGGTAACCAGCACAGCGCCGGTTGCCTGACGGGCAATACGGCCCGTTTCGAGAGTAACGGTCGATTGACCGAACTGGAAAGTCTTGATTACCGGGTTCACGGTTTCCTACCTTTTTCAGTGGCTCTTGGGGGAACTGGTTTCTTGCGAATTCTTGGGCAGAACGGGGAATCGGCCCCGTTGACCGTCCAGATACAACACGAGGCTGGGAGCCTGGCACCAAGCGGAAAAACCGCTCAGCATTGCCAGGCTGCCAACCTCGGAGATACGCGTGGCGTGTCCAACGGCAGCGCTGCAAAACAGCCCTGCCGAAGCCTGCGACACGCCATGCACACCACTGACCAGGCCGCTATTAGCGACGCAGGCCCAGGCGACCGATCAGGGCGCTGTAACGAGTGGTGTCTTTGCCCTTCAGGTAGTCCAGCAGCTTACGACGCTGGTTGACCATACGGATCAGACCACGACGGGAGTGGTGGTCTTTATCGTTGGCCTTGAAGTGGCCTTGCAGCTTGTTGATGTTGGCGGTCAGCAGAGCAACCTGCACTTCCGGGCTACCGGTATCGCCGGCGGCTTGCTGGTATTCGGCAACGATCTGAGCTTTTTCTTCAACGCTGAGGGCCATTTGGCTTCTCCTGATAACGGATCCCGCAAGCGGGGTCCAATAGGCCAGGGACAAATCCCTGTATTAATAAAAAAGGTGTGACCGTGCCTACTGACAGCCACCCTTGATGCCGTGGGGTTCGGCTACTGCCTGGCCCCCCGGTTTCGGTCATTCCGACCGAATCAGCCGACGCGGCGCAATGCGCCCGTCTTCGCTCACTTCACCGATACCGATGAAGCGCGCATTGTGATCCTGTACCCGGACCATGCCAAATTGTGGCGCGTCCGGTGCGCGTACCGCCTGCCCATGCAGCCAGTAGAACGCACTGTGTTCGGACAGGCACACCAAAGGCCAGTCCTGCAGGCCACTGTCCGATGGCATCAGGAAGCGATCGAGCGCTTCGTTGCCACCTTCGGCGTGGGCATGTTCGAGTGCCTCGAGGGTGACCGTCTGTGCCAGCGCGAAAGGCCCGGCCTGGGTCCTGCGCAGCTCAGCAACATAGGCGCCACAGCCAAGGGCCTCGCCAATATCCTCCACCAGGGTGCGGATATAGGTGCCTTTGCTGCATCCTACGCTCAACCGTGCACGGGTGCCTTCGCACTCGAGCAACTCCAAGCGGTTAATAGTAACAGAACGCGCCTCGCGCTCCACTACCTCTCCTGCACGAGCCAGCTTATACAGTGGCTGGCCGTCACGCTTGAGCGCCGAGTACATCGGCGGTATCTGGCTGATCTGGCCACGAAAACGCGGCAACAGCGCCTCGATGTCGGCGCGACCAACGGTCACGTCGCGGGTCTGCAGCACCTCACCTTCGGCATCGCCGGTGTTGGTAGTCTGCCCCATCTGCATGACGGTTTCGTAGCCCTTGTCGGAATCGAGCAGGTACTGCGAAAACTTGGTCGCTTCACCGAAGCACAGCGGCAGCACGCCGGTTGCCAACGGGTCGAGGCTACCGGTGTGGCCGGCCTTTTCCGCATTGAGCAGCCAGCGCACCTTTTGCAGGGCGGCATTAGAGGTGAAACCCAGCGGCTTGTCGAGCAGGATGATGCCGCTGACATTGCGGCGGATACGTTTGACCTGGGCCACCGCTTACTCCTTGGTGTCCGGCTCGTCGGCGTCCTTGTGCAGGCGGTCTTCGGCCACTGCACGTTCGATCAGCGCCGACAGGTGCACACCGCGACTGACGCTTTCATCGAAGTGGAAGTGCAGTTGCGGCACGCTGCGCAGCTGCATCGAGCGGCCCAGGTGCAAACGCAGGAAGCTGGCAGCGCTGTTCAACGCCTTCAGCGACTGCTGCACGGCATCTGGCGTTTCCTCACCCATGACGGTGATGAACACCTTGGCATGGCCCAGGTCACGGCTGACGTCCACGGCGGTGATGGTCACCAGGCCAACACGCGGATCTTTGACTTCGCGACGGATCAGCTCGGCCAGCTCACGCTGCATCTGATCGCCAATACGTTGGGTACGGCTATATTCTTTGGCCATTCTTGTTACCTGTAACTTAAAGCGGCAAACGCCCGGTCAGACCAATGCCTGACCGGGCGCTACCTGTAGAGGTGCTGAAAACCGCCGCGTAGAGAAGCGGTTTGCAGCCAGCTCACCCTTAGAGGGTACGAGCAACCTGGACTTTCTCGAAGACTTCGATCTTGTCGCCGACCTTGACGTCGTTGTAGCTCTTGACGCCAATACCGCACTCCATGCCGTTACGCACTTCGGAGGCATCGTCCTTGAAGCGACGCAGCGATTCCAGCTCGCCTTCGAAGATCACAACGTCTTCGCGCAGTACGCGGATCGGACGGTTGCGGTACACGGTACCCTCGATGACCATACAGCCAGCGATGGCGCCGAACTTCGGCGAACGGAACACGTCACGTACTTCGGCAACGCCCAGGATGTTCTCGCGAACATCGCTGCCCAGCATACCGGTCAGGGCCTTCTTGACGTCTTCGATGATGTCGTAGATCACGTTGTAGTAACGCATATCCAGACCTTCCTGCTCGACGATCTTGCGGGCGCCGGCATCGGCACGCACGTTGAAGCCGAACAGTACTGCATTCGAAGCCAGCGCCAGGTTGGCGTCGCTTTCGGTGATACCACCGACGCCGCCACCAATCACGCGCACCTGAACTTCGTCGTTGCCCAGGCTGCCGAGCGAGCCCTGCAGTGCTTCCAGGGAACCACGCACGTCAGTCTTGAGGACGATGTTGAGGGTCTTCTTCTCTTCCTGACCCATGGTCTCGAAGATGTTTTCCAGCTTGCCGGCGTGAGCACGGGCCAGCTTGACCTCGCGGTACTTGCCTTGACGGAACAGGGCAACTTCGCGGGCTTTCTTCTCGTCGGCAACCACGGACAGCTCGTCACCGGCTTCCGGAGTACCGTCCAGGCCGAGGATTTCGACCGGGATCGACGGGCCGGCTTCCTTCACAGGCTTGCCGTTCTCGTCGAGCATGGCGCGCACGCGGCCATAGTTGGAACCGCACAGGACCATGTCGCCCTGACGCAGGGTACCGTCCTGAACCAGGATGGTCGCCACCGGGCCACGGCCCTTGTCCAGGCGCGATTCAACGACCACGCCACGACCTGGAGCGGTCGGGGTAGCGGTCAGTTCGAGAATCTCGGCCTGCAGCAGCACGGCTTCGAGCAGCTCGTCGACACCGGTACCCATCTTGGCCGAAACCTTGACGAACGGCGTGTCACCACCCCAGTCCTCGGAGGTAACGCCTTCGACGGCCAGCTCGTTGCGGATGCGATCGAGGTCGGCACCCGGCTTGTCGATCTTGTTCACTGCAACCACCAGCGGAACGCCAGCTGCCTTGGCATGCTGAACCGCTTCGCGGGTTTGCGGCATCACGCCGTCGTCCGCCGCCACCACCAGGATGACGATGTCGGTGGCCTTGGCACCACGGGCACGCATGGCGGTAAACGCGGCGTGGCCAGGGGTGTCGAGGAAGGTGACCATGCCACGGTCGGTTTCCACGTGGTACGCACCGATGTGCTGGGTAATACCACCGGCTTCGCCAGCAGCCACCTTGGCACGACGGATGTAGTCCAGCAGCGAGGTCTTACCGTGGTCAACGTGACCCATGACGGTAACGACCGGTGCACGCGACTCGGTCTGGCCTTCGAACTTGAGCGATTCGGCCAGGGAGTCTTCCAGTGCGGTATCGCTGACCAGGGTGACCTTGTGGCCCAGCTCTTCTGCGATCAGCTGAGCGGTTTCCTGGTCGAGCACCTGGTTGATGGTAACCGGGGTGCCCAGCTTGAACATGAACTTGACGACTTCAGCGCCCTTGACGGACATCTGGTTGGCCAGTTCAGAGACCGTGATGGTCTCGCCGATGGTCACATCACGAATGATAGGGCCAGTCGGGTTCTGGAAGCCGTGCTGGTTGCGCTTCTTCAGCTTGCTCTTGCCACCGCGGCCACGGCGTACGCCATCGCTTTCTTCATCGGTGGTGCGCGGTGCGGCACGAGGAGTCGGAGCCTTTTCCTTCTCCTTGACCTTGACCTTGATCGACACGCGCGGGGCTTCGCCACGACGCTCGCCGCCACGACGGTCTTCGTCACGGGTACGGCCTTCGTTGCGACGGGCTTCGTCTTTCTTGCGCTCGGCAGCACGGGCTGCGGCGTCTTCGGACGCCGGGGCGTCGGCGACTACCGGGGCCGGAGCAGCGGCAGGCGCCGGCTCAGGCTTGGCGGCTGGCGCAGGGGCGGATGCAGCAGCTTCGGCGGCCTGACGGCGAGCCTGCTCTTCGTTGCGCTGGCGAACTTCGGCCTCGACCTTGTCGCGAGCGGCATTTTCAGCCGCGCGGCGCTCATCCAGCTCACGCTTCTGCTCAGCCTGGATTTCTTCCGGGCTGCGCTGCACGAATACTTTCTTCTTGCGTACTTCTACGCTGATGCTCTTGCTACCGGCGACACGCAGCGTGCTGGTGGTTTTGCGCTGCAAGGTAATCTTGCGCGGCTCTTCCGCCTTGCTTTTGTGGCTGCTCTTCAAATGAGTCAGCAGGGTCTGCTTCTCATTGTCGGTCACTACCTGACCGGCGTCGGTGTGCGGCAGACCTGCCTCACGCATCTGCTGCAGCAGGCGCTCTACCGGTGCCTCGACCTCTTGGGCCAGTTCTTTCACCGTGACTTGCGTCATGCACTTCTCTCCTCAGGCCGCGCCTAATTACTCGAACCAATGGGCTCGGGCGGCCATGATCAACTTGCCGGCACGCTCTTCGTCGATGCCGTCGATGTCGAGCAGATCGTCGATCGACTGCTCGGCCAGGTCTTCGCGGTTAACCACGCCGCGCACCGCCAGTTCAGCCGCCAGGTCCTTGTCCATACCCTCAAGGGAGAGCAGGTCTTCGGCCGGGTGGGCGTCTGCCAGTTTTTCTTCGGTAGCGATGGCCTTGGTCAACAAACGGTCCTTGGCTCGAGCGCGGAGCTCATTGACGATATCTTCGTCAAAGCCATCGATGTTGAGCATTTCTTCCAACGGTACGTAGGCAATTTCTTCGAGGCTGGTGAAGCCTTCGTCGACCAGCACTTGGGCCAGCTCCTCGTCGACTTCCAGCTCATCGATGAAATTGCGCAGGATGTCACCGGTTTCGGCCTGTTGCTTGGCCTGGATGTCCTTCTCGGTCATCACGTTCAGGGTCCAGCCGGTCAGCTGACTGGCCAAACGAACGTTCTGACCGCCACGGCCAATGGCCTGGGCCAGGTTGTCCTCGGCGACGGCGATGTCCATGGCATGGGCATCTTCATCAACGATGATCGCCGCGACTTCAGCCGGCGACATGGCGTTGATGACGAACTGCGCCGGGTTATCGTCCCATAGGACGATATCCACACGCTCACCACCCAGCTCCCCGGATACGGCCTGGACGCGCGAACCACGCATGCCGATACAGGCGCCTTGCGGGTCGATGCGCTTGTCCTTGGAGCGGACGGCGATCTTGGCTCGCGAACCCGGATCACGGGAAGCAGCCATGACTTCGATCAGGCCCTCGGCAATTTCCGGCACTTCAATGCGGAAAAGCTCGATCAGCATCTGCGGCGCGGTGCGCGACAGGATCAGCTGAGGGCCACGGTTTTCGGTGCGAATTTCCTTGAGCAGCGCACGCAGGCGCACGCCAACACGGAAGGTTTCGCGCGGAATGATGTCTTCGCGGGCCAGCAGGGCCTCGGCGTTGTTGCCCAGGTCAACGATAACGTTGTCGCGGGTAACCTTTTTGACGGTGCCGGAGATGATCTCGCCAACGCGCTCACGGTAGGCATCGACCACCTGCGCACGCTCGGCCTCACGGACCTTCTGCACGATGACCTGCTTGGCGGTCTGGGCGGCGATACGACCGAACTCGATAGACTCGATCTTCTCTTCGATCACGTCACCGACCTTGGCTTCAGGGTGGGTGTCCTTGATCTTGTCCAGCCAGGTCTCGATTGCCGGATCATCAAGATCGGCTTCGTCGACCACGGTCCAGCGACGGAAAGTCTCGTAGCTACCGGTGTGGCGGTTGATTTCCACACGCAGGTCGACTTCGTCTTCAAAACGTTTTTTGGTTGCAGTGGCCAGGGCCACTTCCAGCGCTTCGAAAATGACGCCGGGCGGTACACCTTTTTCGTTGGATACCGATTCAACAACCAGCAGTACTTCTTTGCTCATCGTACGCCTCGCCTTGCGCAAGCCATTGGACCCGGACAGTTCACCGGGCCCGGCACGTCTCAGTCAAAACTGGGAATAATATTGGCCTTGTCGATCGAGTCGATCGGCAACAGGAACTCCTGGTTGTCCACCTGGACCACCACGTCCTGCTCCTCCACACCGCGGAGAAGGCCCTGGAAGTTACGACGACCCTCGAAGGGTGAGCGCAGCTTGATCTTCACTTGTTCGCCGGCATGCGAGGCAAACTGTTCCAGAGTGAACAGTGGGCGATCCATGCCTGGAGAAGACACCTCGAGGGTGTACTCACTGCTGATTGGATCTTCCACATCGAGGATTGCGCTGGCCTGACGGCTGACCGCTTCGCAGTCGTCCACCAGGATGCCACCTTCCTTGTCGATGTAGATGCGCAGTACCGAATGCTTACCCTGGGAAACGAACTCGATCCCCCAGCACTGATAGCCCAGACCCTCGACAACCGGGGCCAACAAGGCCTGCAACTGTTCTAGCTTGCTCGACACCTGAACCCCCTCGTGCATGCTGTGCAAATAAAAAATGGGCGAAGCGCCCATCCCTGAAAGCGCCGTTGGACAACGACGCCGAAAACTGTTCGGTTAGCAAAAAGCCCCTGAAAAGGGGCTCCGCTGAAGCTGGTTGCGGGGGCTGGATTTGAACCAACGACCTTCGGGTTATGAGCCCGACGAGCTACCAAGCTGCTCCACCCCGCGACAAAGCTGGGGCGAAAGTATAAGACCGAACCCTGTTGAGGGTCAAATCAGAACCTTCACCTGCAAGAAAGCCCGCTAAAGCGGGCTCTCAAGCTTTAATTGGTACCGAGAAGGGGACTCGAACCCCTACACCCTATGGGCACAACCACCTCAAGGTTGCGTGTCTACCAATTCCACCACCTCGGCAATACTACTACTTGAAACCCGTTACTTCTGCTCTTGTGCCGGAGGAGGTACATCACCCGAGTTGCTGGTGTTTTCGCTCTTCTGCTGCTGGAGCACCGGTACATCATCATTAACTGCCGGTTTCTGCGGCTCTTTCACTTCAAGCACTGCTGGATCTGGAAGACCTGCTTGGCTAAGCTGGTGAGCTTGTTGCTTCGCGAAGTATCCTAACCCAAGTGCTGTCAAAAAGAAAGTGGCAGCGAGTATAGCAGTTAATTTACTTAGGAACGTTGCAGATCCCTGGCTTCCGAACACGGTGTTTGAGGCACCCGCGCCGAAAGATGCACCTGCTTCAGCACCTTTACCCTGTTGCAACAGAACCAGCACTACTAGCGACAGCGCTGCCAACAGATGAAAAACAACGATGACTGTTTCCAGCATTTGTTCAGTTTCCTGCGGCGCGACAAATTGCACCGAATTCGTCTGCGTTCAGGGAAGCCCCACCAATGAGACCCCCATCGATATCCGGCATGCCGAACAGTTCGGCCGCATTGGCCGCCTTCACGCTGCCGCCGTAGAGCAACTGCACCTTCGCAGCCACTTCAGCATCTTCTGCCGCCAGCTGGCCGCGGATGGCGGCGTGCACATCCTGGGCCTGCTGTGGCGTGGCCGTCAGGCCAGTACCGATGGCCCATACAGGCTCATAGGCAATTACTGCATTGGCAAAAGCCTTAACACCGAATGCTTCGATGATACTGCTTAGTTGACGCCCGACAACTTCAAGCGTCTTGCCAGCCTCGCGCTCTTCAAGGGTTTCCCCGATGCAAAGCACTGGCTTCAAACCTTTGGCCTGCGCTGCTGCAAACTTTCGATTGAGCACTTCGTCGGTTTCACCAATGATCTGGCGACGCTCCGAATGACCAATCAACACCAACTTGCAACCCGCTTCAACCAGCTGCTCGGGAGCAACTTCCCCGGTCAGCGCACCCTGTTCGGGCTGTACAGCAGAATTCTGTGCGCCAACAGTAATTTCTTTACCTGCCAGGCCATCGATCACTTGATTGATGAACAAGGCCGGTGGAAATACCGCGACTTCCACTCCGCTCGGCAAGGCGAGATTATTCAAGCCTTCGGTCAGCTCAGCGACGCTAGCGCGGGTACCGTGCATCTTCCAGTTACCAGCTACCATAGGGCGACGCATGCTTTACCTCGTCGGTCAAAGTGGGCGCAGATCTTACCCAACCAGATCTGCGCTGGCAAGCGCCTTCAGACACAAACTTCGCTGACCAGTTTGGCCAGCGCTTCAGCGTGCATACGCACCTGGTTTTCGTCCTCGCCCTCGACCATGACCCGAACCAGTGGCTCGGTACCGGATTTGCGCAACAGCACACGGCCACGGCCAGCCAACGCCTCGGTCACCTTGGCACTGGCTTCCTTGACGTCCGGGTGCTCCAGCGGGTCGACCTTGCTGGCGCCGAAGCGCACGTTGATCAGCACCTGCGGGCACTTGCGCAGTGCCTGGCGGGCCTGGGCAAGGGTTTCGCCACGGCGCTTGAGCGCCATCAGCACCTGCAGCGCGGCGATGATCGCATCACCGGTAGTGGTGTGGTTGCAGCACACGACGTGACCGGAGTTTTCACCACCGACCAGCCACTCACGCTCAAGCAGCTCGGCCATGACGTAACGGTCACCGACCTTGGCCCGCACGAACGGGATATCCAGGTCCTTCAGCGCCAACTCCAGGCCCAGGTTGCTCATCAGCGTACCCACTACCCCGCCCTGCAGCTTGCCGCGGTCGTTCAGATCCCGGGCGATGATGAACAGCAACTCGTCACCATCGACGATGGCGCCGGTGTGGTCGACCATCAACACGCGATCGCCGTCACCGTCGAAGGCGATACCGAGATCGGCATGCCCCACCAGCACGGCGGCCTGCAGCGATTCGATGTGCGTCGAGCCGCACCCTTCGTTGATGTTCAGGCCATCCGGCTGCGCATGCAGCACGGTCACGTCGGCGCCCAATTCACGGAACACGCTCGGCGCAACCTTGTAGGTGGCACCGTGGGCGCAATCGACCACCAGCTTGAGGCCTTCAAAGCCAGTACCCGTGGGTACGCTGCTCTTGCAGAACTCGATATAACGGCCAGCAGCGTCGTTGATGCGCGAAACCTTGCCCAGCTTGCCCGAGTCGACCACGGACATCGGCTGGTCAAGCAGCTCTTCGATCATCAGCTCGACTTCGTCCGGCAGCTTGGTGCCCTGGCCCGAGAAGAACTTGATGCCGTTGTCTTCATGCGGATTGTGCGAGGCACTGATGACAATGCCAGCCTGGGCATGGAACGTGCGCGTCAGATAGGCGATGGCCGGCGTAGGCATTGGCCCCAGCAGCATGACGTCGGCACCCGCCGCGGCCAGGCCGGCTTCGAGTGCAGACTCGAACATGTAGCCGGAGATACGCGTGTCCTTGCCCACCAGCACCCGGCAATGGCCTTGCTTGCGGAAGGCCATGCCGGCCGCCCAACCCAGCTTCAGCATGAAGTCAGGCGTGATCGGGTATTCGCCGACACGGCCACGAATGCCGTCGGTACCAAAGTATTTTCTGCTCATAGGGACTCCAATGTTCTTATTCGGCGTTTTGTACCGCAGCAATCATGCGCACCACATCGACAGTTTCAGCCACGTCATGGACACGAAGGATGCTCGCCCCCTTGGTCATGGCCAACGCCGCCAGCGCAAGGCTGCCGTACAACCGCTCGCCGACCGGACGTTCCAGCGTCAGGCCGATCATGCTCTTTCGTGAAACGCCCACAAGCAGTGGGCGCCCAAGGCAATAGAGCGCTTCCATGTGCTTGAACAGGCTCAGGTTGTGCGCCAGTGTCTTGGCGAAACCAAAGCCCGGGTCAAGGATGATTCTGTTTGCGTCGATGCCCGCCGCCGCACAGGCGGCCATCCGCTGCTCAAGATAACGCGTAACGTCAGCGGTCACATCATCGTAATGCGGGTCGTCCTGCATGTTACCCGGCTCACCACGCATGTGCATGAGGCACACCGGCAGGCCGGTATCTGCCGCAGCGTCCAGAGCGCCATCGCGCTCCAGTGCCCGCACGTCATTGATGAGCCCGGCACCGAGACGGGCCGACTCACGGATGACGGCAGGCGTGGAGGTATCGACCGAGATGACCACATCGAGGCGGCTGTTGATTGCCTCGACCATCGGCGCGACACGCTCCAGCTCCTCAATGACCGATACTGCCCGGGCACCAGGGCGTGTGGACTCGCCACCGATGTCGATCAGCGTGGCGCCGGCGGCGACCATTGCCTCGGCATGGCGCAGAGCCTCGTCGCGCTGACTGAAGCGCCCGCCATCGGAAAAGGAGTCGGGGGTGATATTGAGAATACCCATGACATGGGTACGCGACAAATCAAGAACCCGGTTGCCGCAAGGCAACCGGGTCGGGTACTGCGCTGAGCTCATAGATGCCCTTAGTGTTGAGCTGCTGGGCCGCCGATTGGCGATTCCGGACGGTCATTCTGGGCGGCAGGCGTGCCCGAATCCTTGTCATCGTCCCAGTCACGCGGTTCACGCGGCGTACGCCCAGCCATGATGTCGTCGATCTGATCGGAATCGATGGTCTCATACTTCATCAGTGCTTCGGTCATCGCTTCGAGCTTGTCGCGGTTGTCGATCAGCAACTGCTTGGCTGTGGCGTAGCAGTGATCAATGATGCTGCGCACCTCGGAGTCGATCAGCTTGGCAGTCTCGCCAGAAACACTGGCGTGCTGGCTGCCGGCGCTACGACCGAGGAACACCTCACCGTCTTCTTCAGCGTACATCAGCGGCCCGAGCTTCTCGGACAGTCCCCATTTGGTAACCATGTTCCGAGCGATCTGGCTGGCACGCATGATGTCGTTGGACGCACCGGTAGTGACGCCATCGAAGCCCAGGGTCATTTCTTCGGCGATACGGCCACCGTACAGCGAGCAGATCTGGCTGATCAGCGCACGCTTGGACAGGCTGTAGCGGTCTTCTTCCGGCAGGAACATGGTCACACCCAGGGCGCGACCGCGCGGAATGATGGAAACCTTGTAGACCGGGTCGTGCTCAGGCACCAGGCGACCAACAATGGCGTGGCCAGCCTCGTGGTAGGCCGTGTTGCGCTTTTCTTTCTCGGACATGACCATGGTCTTGCGCTCGGCGCCCATCATGATCTTGTCCTTGGCCAGCTCGAACTCTTTCATTTCGACCAGGCGCTTGTTGGAGCGTGCGGCAAACAGCGAGGCTTCGTTGACCAGGTTGGCCAGGTCAGCACCGGAGAAGCCAGGAGTACCACGAGCAATGACCGCCGGGTTGACGTTTTCGCCGACCGGCACTTTGCGCATGTGCACCTTGAGGATCTGTTCGCGACCGCGGATGTCTGGCAGGCCTACCACCACCTGGCGGTCGAAACGACCAGGACGAAGCAGCGCCGGGTCGAGTACGTCCGGTCGGTTGGTAGCAGCGATGACGATGATGCCATCGTTCATCTCGAAGCCGTCCATCTCTACCAGCAACTGGTTGAGGGTTTGCTCACGCTCGTCGTGACCGCCGCCCATGCCGGCGCCACGGTGGCGACCCACAGCGTCGATCTCGTCGATGAAGATGATGCACGGGGCATGCTTCTTGGCCTGCTCGAACATGTCGCGCACACGGCTGGCACCGACACCTACGAACATTTCCACGAAGTCCGAACCGGAAATGGTGAAGAACGGTACTTTCGCTTCGCCGGCAATTGCCTTAGCCAGCAGGGTCTTACCGGTACCTGGCGGACCTACCATCAACACACCGCGCGGAATGCGGCCGCCCAGACGCTGGAATTTGCCCGGATCACGCAGGAACTCGACCAGCTCGCCAACTTCTTCCTTGGCCTCGTCGCAGCCGGCAACATCGGCCAGCGTGGTCTTGACTTGGTCTTCGGATAGCAGGCGCGCCTTGCTCTTGCCAAAGCTCATCGGCCCGCCCTTGCCGCCCGCACCGCCTTGCATCTGGCGCATGAAGAACATGAACACGGCAATGATGACCAGGATCGGGAAGCTGGCCACCAGCAGTTGCGTCCAGATGCTCTGCTGCTCTGGCTGCTTGCCTTCGATGATGACGTGGTTATCGACCAGGTCACCGATCAGGCCATTGTCGGTAATGGCCGGGCGCACGGTCTTGAAGTTGTCGCCGTCGGCGCGCTTGCCGGTAATGATGTAGCCGTCGACGGTCACACGCTCGACCTTGCCATCCTTGACCTGCTGAATGAAGTCGGAGTAGTTGAGGGTCTGCGGCTCGTTAGGGCTGGAGAAGTTGTTCATCACTGTCACCAGGACAGCTGCGATGATCAACCACAGGATCAGATTCTTTGCCATGTCGTTCAATTCGCTACCCTCTGAGGCCGGCGCACGACGCAGCCGTGCCTCGCATGATATTCATCGCCCTAACTTACTACATTACCCACGCAGCCGCAGGCACCGTCTGTAACCCTTTGTGAAAGCTAGACTACACGAAGTTCGGACAATCCTGACGCAGTGGCCGATTGGAATTAACTATCGGCCACCCCGCTTCACACCTTTCACGCCCCTTTGAAGCCCCTACCCAACAGGTACTGCTCACGGGAACGATCCCGCGACGACGACGGCTTGCGCATCTGCACCTTGTCGAACTTGCTGCGCACGTCCTTCAGGTACACGTCAAAACCTTCGCCCTGGAAAATCTTGATCAGGAAGTCGCCGCCGGGCTTGAGCACGCGGGTCGCCAGATCGAGGGCCAGCTCGCAGAGGAACATGGCGCGCGGTATGTCCACCGCAGGCGTACCACTCATATTGGGGGCCATGTCGGAAATCACAAGGTCTACGTGCGAATCACCGACCGCTTCGAGAATGCGCTGCAGGACTTCGTCGTGGGTGAAATCGCCCTGGATGAAGGTCACGTCGGCGATCGAGTCCATTTCCAGGATGTCGGACGCGATCAGCCGGCCCTGGCCACCAATCAGACGACTGGTCACCTGCGACCAGCCCCCCGGGGCCGCACCGAGATCGATTACGCTCATGCCTGGACGGATCAGGCGGTCTTTTTCCTGGATCTCAAGCAGTTTGTAGCTCGCACGCGAGCGGTAGCCATCCTTCTGCGCCTGTTTCACAAAAGGATCGTTGAAATGCTCTCGCAGCCAGTTTGCGCTGCTTTTGGAACGTTGTACCACGGGGCACCTCGATGATATGCGTCGTGATTGACTGGGCGGAGCCGGTGGCCCTCGGGTAAAATGCCCGTCAATTTTACAGAATCAGACGGAAAGGGTCAGATTATGCCGCTCAATAACGAGCAGAAGAAGCAATACAAGTCCATTGGTCATGACCTGAAGCCGGTCCTGATCGTTGCTGGCAACGGTTTGAATGAAGGCGTCATCGCCGAACTGGAACGCGCGCTGGTCGACCATGAACTGATCAAGGTCGAGATTCGCTCGGAAGACCGCGAAGAACGCGCCGAAACCATTGCCGAGCTGTGCAAGGCTGGCCGTGCCGAGCTGGTGCAGACCATTGGCAAGAAAGCCCTGATCTACCGCAAGAATCCACAGCCGAACAAGCAGCTGTCCAACATCCACCGCTACAAGTAACGGTGGCTCCGGTCAGTGGCGCGGCGAACGCGCCCTGACCGGCACCGGCTGGGCCACCAGCACGATGCCGGAAAAGCCCAGTACCAGGAAGCAGAACATCTGCCAGCGCTCGCCCACGGAAATACCGTAGCGCAAGGTGTAGTACCCCACGCAGGCGCCGAAGCCGAGCAATAGCATCTGGCCACGGAACTGCCGCCACCAGGCCGCCAGGCCGTCCACCCTTGCCAGCACTGCCAGCTGGGTCAACAAGCCAAGCAACGCCACACCGATCAACCAGCGGTCGATCTGCCCGGCGATATCCTGCACCAGCAGCGGCGCCAGGCCACTGACCTTGAGCGCAGGCACCAGCCCTACATGAAAAACCCACAGGCCACCGACCCAGAAAACCTGGGCCAGCTGCCAGAGGATCCCCTCGAGGGATGGCGCCCGCAGGCGCCGGTCAGATGTGCTTGACTTCGACAATCTCGTACTCGACCGTGCCGCTAGGCGTCTTGACGACGACAGTATCACCTTCTTCCTTGCCGATGATGGCACGGGCAATCGGCGCACCGCTCGAGAGCTTGCCCTGTTTCACGTCGGCTTCATCCTCGCCGACGATCTGGTAGGTCACCTCTTCATCGGTTTCGGTGTTGGCCAGTACCACGGTGGTACCGAAAATCACCTTGCCGGTGTGAGGGATAGTGGTCACATCAATCACCACCGAGTTCTGCAGGCGGCCTTCGATATCGCGGATACGCGCCTCGACCATGCCCTGCTCTTCGCGGGCTGCATGGTATTCGGCGTTTTCCTTGAGGTCGCCCAGTTCGCGCGCTTCGCCGATTGCCTGGCTCAGGCGCGGGCGCTCGGTCTTGCTCAGGAACAGGTGCTCCTCTTCCAGGGCGCGAGCGCCCTGGACGGTCATCGGGTACTTGGTAATGCTCATGCTTTCAGTCCTGCATGCAGATCTTGCAAGCGACGAACGGTCTTTTCCGGACCAAACTTCAGCGCTTCGCAGATGGCTTCACCGGCCGCAATGGTGGTGGTGCAGTAAATCTTGTGCTGCAGCGCATTGCGACGAATCGAGTAGGAATCGGCGATCGACTGGCGGCCTTCGGTGGTGTTGATGATCAGCGACACTTCGTCGTTCTTGATCATGTCGACCACGTGCGGGCGACCTTCGGTCACCTTGTTCACACGGCGCACTTTCAGGCCAGCCGCTTCGATAACCTTGGCGGTGCCAGCAGTTGCAACCACTTCGAAGCCCAGGGCGATCAGGTCGCGGGCAACGCCAGCCACTTGTGGCTTGTCGTCGTCACGCACGCTGATGAACGCGGTACCGCCGGTCGGCAGCACTTCGCTGGCACCCATCTGGGCCTTGGCGAAGGCTTCACCGAAGCTGTCACCCACGCCCATGACTTCACCGGTCGATTTCATCTCAGGGCCGAGGATCGGGTCAACCCCCGGGAACTTGGCGAACGGGAAGACGGCTTCCTTGACGCTGTAGAAGTTCGGGATGATTTCCTGGGTGAAGCCCAGCTCTTTCAGGGTTTTGCCAGCCATCACGCGGGCGGCGATCATGGCCAGGGAAGTGCCGATGCACTTGGACACGAACGGCACGGTACGCGAGGCGCGCGGGTTGACTTCGATCACGTAGATCTTGTCGCCCTGCAGGGCCAGCTGCACGTTCATCAGGCCGACGACACCCAGCTCCAGGGCCATTTTCTTGACCTGTACGCGAACTTCGTCCTGCACTTCCTTGCTCAGCGAGTAAGGTGGCAGCGAGCACGCCGAGTCACCGGAGTGAACACCAGCCTGCTCGATGTGCTGCATGATTGCGCCGATCACCACATCGGTACCGTCGCACACGGCATCCACGTCCATCTCGATGGCGCAGTTGAGGAAGTGGTCGAGCAGTACCGGGCTGTCGTTGGACACCTGTACGGCTTCACGCAGGTAGCGCTTGAGCTCGTCCAGTTCGTAGACGATTTCCATGGCGCGGCCACCCAGCACGTACGACGGGCGCACCACCAGCGGGTAACCGATGGCGCCAGCAGCGCTGATGGCTTCTTCTTCGCTGCGTACGGTGGCGTTTGGCGGCTGCAGCAGGTTCAGGCGCTGAACCATCTGCTGGAAACGCTCACGGTCTTCGGCGCGGTCGATGGCGTCCGGGCTGGTACCGATGATCGGTACGCCGGCTTCTTCCAGGGCACGGGCCAGTTTCAGCGGAGTCTGGCCGCCGTAGTGCACGATCACGCCTTTCGGCTTCTCGACGCGGCAAACTTCCAGCACGTCTTCCAGGGTCAGCGGCTCGAAGTACAGGCGGTCGGAGGTGTCATAGTCGGTGGAGACGGTTTCCGGGTTGCAGTTGACCATGATGGTCTCGTAACCGTCTTCACGCAGCGCCAGTGCGGCGTGTACGCAGCAGTAGTCGAACTCGATACCTTGACCGATACGGTTCGGGCCACCGCCCAGGATCATGATCTTGTCGCGGGTCGACGGGTTGGCCTCGCACTCTTCCTCGTAGGTGGAGTACAGGTAGGCGGTGTCGGTGGCGAACTCGGCGGCGCAGGTGTCGACGCGCTTGTACACCGGGAACACTTCCAGCTTGTGACGGTGACGGCGCAGGTTCTTGTCGGTGATGCCCAGCAGCTTGGCCAGACGCTGGTCCGAGAAGCCCTTGCGCTTGAGGCGCAGCATGTAGTCCTTGTCGATCGCCGACAGGGCCAGGGTCTTGACCTTCTCTTCTTCCTTGATCAGGTCTTCCATCTGCACCAGGAACCACAGGTCGATACCGGTCAGTTCGAAGATTTGCTCGATGGTCATGCCGGAACGCATGGCGTCAGCCACGTACCAGATACGCTCGGCACCCGGCACAGTCAGCTCGCGCTTGAGGATGCTGGCAGCTTCCGGGCTGGCCAGGTCGACTTTCGGGTCGAGGCCGCAGGCACCGACTTCAAGGCCGCGCAGGGCTTTCTGCAGGGATTCCTGGAAGGTACGGCCGATGGCCATGACTTCACCCACGGATTTCATCTGGGTGGTCAGGCGGGCGTCGGCTTTCGGGAATTTCTCGAAGGCGAAGCGTGGCAGCTTGGTGACGACGTAGTCGATCGACGGCTCGAAGGACGCCGGGGTGCGGCCGCCGGTGATGTCGTTCTGCAGTTCGTCGAGGGTGTAACCAATGGCCAGCTTGGCAGCGATCTTGGCGATCGGGAAGCCGGTAGCCTTGGAGGCCAGTGCCGAGGAACGCGACACGCGTGGGTTCATCTCGATCACGACCATGCGGCCGGTGTTCGGGCAAATCCCGAACTGCACGTTGGAACCGCCGGTTTCAACACCGATTTCACGCAGCACCGCCAGCGAGGCGTTGCGCATGATCTGGTATTCCTTGTCGGTCAAGGTCTGTGCCGGAGCAACGGTGATCGAGTCACCGGTGTGCACGCCCATCGGGTCGAAGTTCTCGATCGAGCAGACGATGATGCAGTTGTCCTTTTTGTCGCGGACCACTTCCATCTCGTACTCTTTCCAGCCGATCAGCGATTCGTCGATCAGCAGCTCTTTGGTCGGCGACAAGTCCAGACCACGGGTGCAGATTTCTTCGAACTCTTCACGGTTGTAGGCGATACCACCGCCAGTGCCGCCCATGGTGAACGATGGACGAATGATGCATGGGAAGCCCAGCTTCTCGAGAACCGCGTTGGCCTCTTCCATGCTGTGGGCGATACCGGAGCGCGGGCACTCCAGGCCGATGTCTTTCATGGCCTTGTCGAAGCGCGAACGGTCTTCGGCTTTGTCGATGGTGTCGGCGTTGGCACCGATCATCTCTACGCCGAACTTCTCCAGAACGCCGTGGCGCTCCAGGTCCAGGGCGCAGTTCAGTGCGGTCTGGCCACCCATGGTCGGCAGGACGGCGTCCGGGCGCTCTTTCTCGATGATCTTGGCCACCGACTGCCACTTGATCGGCTCGATGTAGGTAGCGTCGGCCATGGCCGGGTCGGTCATGATGGTGGCTGGGTTGGAGTTCACCAGGATGACGCGGAAACCTTCCTCGCGCAGGGCTTTACAAGCCTGGGCGCCGGAGTAGTCGAATTCGCAGGCTTGGCCGATCACGATCGGGCCAGCGCCAAGAATCAGGATGCTTTTGATGTCTGTACGTTTTGGCATGGTTGTCACTCAAATCCGGGGTCAGTCGGCAAGCCGCTTTGAACAATCTGGGTCAGGCGCTTCCGGGCGCGGCGCGAGCCGGCCCGGGGCCTTGAAGCAGGATGCTCAGCGGCGCTTGGCCATGGCATCGGTGAAACGATCGAACAGTGGCGCGACGTCGGTCGGGCCTGGGCTCGCTTCAGGGTGGCCCTGGAAGCTGAACGCGCTCTTGTCGGTGCGCTCGATACCCTGCAGGGTGCCGTCGAACAGCGACTTGTGAATGGCGCGGACGTTGCCCGGCAGGGTGGCCTCGTCAACGGCAAAGCCGTGGTTCTGGCTGGTGATCATGACCACGCCGGTGTCCAGGTCCTGGACCGGGTGGTTGGCACCGTGGTGACCGTGGCCCATTTTCACGGTCTTGGCGCCGGAAGCCAGGGCCAGCAACTGGTGGCCGAGGCAGATGCCGAATACCGGGATCTCGGTTTCGAGGATTTCCTTGATCGCCTGGATCGCGTAGTCGCACGGCTCAGGGTCACCAGGGCCGTTGGAGAGGAACACGCCGTCCGGGTTGAGTGCCAGCACTTCGCTGGCCGGGGTCTGGGCTGGTACCACAGTCACGCGGCAGCCACGGGCCACCAGCATGCGCAGGATGTTCAGCTTGACGCCGTAGTCGAAGGCAACCACGTGGTACGGCAGGTCGGCCGCGTCGATGGTCGGGTGGCTGTCGGTTTTCAGCTCCCACACGCTGGAGCGCCACTCGTAGCGTTCCTTGGTGGAAACGACCTTGGCCAGGTCCATGCCCTTCAGGCCCGGGAAGCCGCGGGCGGCGGCGATGGCGGCTTCTTCGCTGATGTTGTCACCGGCGAGGATGCAACCGTTCTGAGCGCCCTTTTCACGCAGGATTCGGGTCAGGCGACGGGTGTCGATGCCGGCGATGGCAACGACGTTGTTGGCCTTGAGGTACTCAGGCAGCGACTGGGTGTTACGCCAGTTGCTGGCCAGCAGCGGCAGGTCACGGATGACCAGGCCAGCGGACCAGACACGGTTCGACTCGGCATCTTCCGGCGTGGTGCCGGTGTTGCCGATGTGCGGGTAGGTCAGGGTAACGATTTGCTGCGCGTAGGAAGGGTCTGTAAGGATTTCCTGGTAGCCGGTCATAGCGGTGTTGAATACCACCTCACCAACGGTCTGACCGTCGGCACCGATAGCTTCACCGCGGAAAATACTGCCGTCGGCAAGGGCGAGTATGGCTGGCTTTGTCAAGAAGACCTCCCGTAAATCAAGCATGAAAGGGCGATCGCAGGTTGCAAAAAAGCGGAGTGACGTATGGACACGTCACCCCGCTTTCATGTGCTGAATTCAATTCGCTGCGCGCTTTTAGTGGACACACTAAAGCTGTAGCTTACAGAAAAGTGCGTTTTGGGTCTACCGCGGATGTGTCTCTAAAACACAAGATTGCGACAGGCTGACATTGGCGCTGGCTTCTTCGCGGGCTCGCCCGTTCCCACAGGGGCCCCACAAACCCTCAGGCTTGTGCAATACCTGTGGGAGCGGGCAAGCCCGCGAAGAAGCCAACACCGCTCGAGCTGCTTAATGCAGTTCAAGCACATCCTGCATGTCATACAGCCCAGGCTCGCGCCCATCCAGCCACAGCGCTGCACGTACAGCCCCCTTGGCGAAGGTCATGCGGCTGGAAGCTTTATGAGTAATCTCAAGGCGCTCGCCTTCTGCCGCGAACAGCACGGTGTGATCACCCACCACATCGCCGGCACGCACGGTGGCGAAACCGATCGTCTTGCGATCACGTGCACCCGTCTGTCCTTCACGGCCATACACGGCCACTTCCTGCAGGTCTCGGCCCAGCGCGTTGGCAACCACTTCACCCATGCGCAGCGCCGTACCCGACGGGGCATCGACTTTGTGGCGGTGATGCGCCTCGATGATCTCGATATCGACATCATCGCCCAACACCCGAGCGGCCAGATCAAGCAGCTTGAGGCTAAGGTTCACTCCCACGCTGAAGTTGGCGGCGAACACAATTGGAATGTCCTTACCTGCCTCAGCCAGCAACTGCTTTTCTTCAACCGTAAAACCGGTGGTACCGATGATCATCGCCTTGCCGTGCTTGCGGCAGAATGCGAGGTTTTTCAGGGTCACCGAAGGGTGAGTGAAGTCGATCAGCACGTCGAATTCGTCGGCGACCTTGGCCAGATCGTCAGACAACAACACACCAATCCGACCAAGCGCCGCCAGCTCTCCAGCATCGGCCCCAACGAGCGAGCTGTCAGGGCGATCGATCGCCGCCGTCAACCCAGCACCCGGCGCTTGTTGCACGGCTTCGATAAGGGTCTTGCCCATCCGCCCCGCCGCACCCATCACTGCAATACGTCGCATAGCCTTTTCCTTGTCAGAGATCGCCGAAGAAGCGCTTCACGCCATCGAACCAGCCACTGGCCTTGGGCGAGTGTGAGCTGTCGCCTTCCAGCGAGTCACGCAGTTCTTCCAGCAGCTCGCGCTGGCGACGGCTGAGGTTGACCGGGGTTTCCACCGCCACACGGCACAGCAGGTCACCCGCACCACCGCCACGCACCGGCGCCACACCCTTGCCACGCAGGCGGAACTGCTTGCCGGTCTGGGTACCTTCCGGAATTTTCAGCTTCACGCGGCCATCCAGGGTCGGCACTTCCAGCTCGCCACCCAGGGCAGCATCGGTGTAGCTGATCGGCACCTCGCAATACAAGTGCTTGCCATCACGCTGGAAGATCTCGTGCTCACGCACACTGATCACCACATACAGGTCGCCGGTCGGGCCACCATGGGTACCCGCCTCGCCCTCGCCAGACAGGCGGATGCGGTCGCCCGTATCGACGCCCGCCGGCACTTTGACCGACAGCGTCTTGTATTCCTCGACCCGGCCTTCGCCGTGGCATGAAGTGCATGGGTCGGTGATGATCTTGCCCTGGCCATGGCAGCGCGGGCAGGTCTGTTGCACCGAGAAGAAACCTTGCTGCATGCGCACCTGGCCGATGCCACCGCAAGTCGGGCAAGTCGATGGAGTCGAGCCCTTCTTGGCGCCGGAACCATCGCAAGGCTGGCAGTTGACCAGGGTAGGTACGCGGATGCTCACGGTGGTACCACGCACCGCTTCTTCCAGGTTCAGCTCCAGGGTGTAGCGCAGGTCGCTGCCACGCTGGGCACCGCCACGACCACCACCACGGCCACCACCGAAGAAGTCGCTGAATACATCGCCGAAGATGTCGGAGAAGTTGGCGCCGCCGAAACCAGCACCGCCGCCACCCATGCTTGGGTCTACGCCGGCATGGCCGTACTGGTCGAACGCCGCACGCTTGCTGGCATCAGACAGCACTTCGTAGGCCTCGTTGGCCTCTTTGAACTTGTCTTCCGACTCTTTATCGCCCGGGTTGCGGTCCGGGTGGTACTTCATCGCCAGTCGGCGGTAAGCCTTTTTGAGGTCAGCTTCGCTGGCGCCGCGCTCGACACCCAGAACCTCATAGTAATCACGCTTGGACATAGGTCATTTGCACCTTGTTGGGCGTCTGGCATCTGCGCCGCGCCATCAGCACCTGCCGCCCCTCCAGGGGCTCTGACAGATACTGTAAAAATTCTCGAATTCCAGATACGCCAACGCGGGAGCAAGCCCCCGCGCGGCGACATCCTACCAGCTCACCGCCAAACGGCGGTGAACTGGCCGACAACATGCAGGGATTACTGCTTGTTGTTGTCTTTCACTTCTTCGAACTCGGCGTCAACCACGTCATCGTGCTTGGCTTCCGGCTCGGCCTGCTGCGCGCCACCTTGAGGCTGCTCAGCCGACTGCTCGGCGTACATCTTCTGGGCAACCGGGGCAGAGACCTTGGACAGCTCTTCAACCTTGGCATCGATTGCGGCCTTGTCGTCGCCTTTGACAGCGGCTTCCAGGGCAACAACGGCAGCCTCGATGGCGGTTTTCTCTTCAGCGGTAACCTTGTCACCTGCATCAGCGACCATCTTGCGGGTCGAGTGAACCAGCGCATCACCCTGGTTACGGGCAGCAGCCAGCTCTTCGAACTTGCGGTCTTCCTCGGCGTTGGCCTCGGCGTCACGCACCATGCGCTCGATTTCGTCGTCCGACAGGCCGGAGTTGGCCTTGATCACGATCGACTGCGACTTGCCGGTGGCCTTGTCTTTGGCGCTAACGTGCAGGATGCCGTTGGCGTCGATGTCGAAGGTGACTTCGATTTGCGGCACGCCACGCGGCGCTGGCGGAATGTCAGCCAGGTCGAATTTGCCCAGCGACTTGTTCTGCGCAGCCTGCTTACGCTCACCTTGCAGCACGTGAATGGTCACGGCGCCCTGGTTGTCGTCGGCAGTCGAGAACACCTGCGACTTCTTGGTCGGGATGGTGGTGTTCTTCTCGATCAGCGAAGTCATCACGCCACCCATGGTTTCGATGCCCAGGGTCAGCGGGCTGACGTCCAGCAGCAGTACGTCTTTCACGTCACCAGCCAGAACGGCGCCCTGGATGGCAGCACCCATGGCAACGGCTTCGTCCGGGTTGACGTCCTTGCGAGCTTCTTTACCAAAGAAGTCAGCAACGGCTTTCTGCACCAGCGGCATACGGGTCTGGCCACCGACCAGGATCACGTCGTCGATCTTGCTGGCATCGATGCCAGCGTCTTTCAGGGCGATGCGGCAAGGCTCGATGGTACGGTTGACCAGGTCTTCGACCAGCGACTCCAGCTTGGCGCGGGAGATCTTCACGTTCAGGTGCTTCGGACCGGTGGCGTCTGCAGTGATGTACGGCAGGTTGACGTCGGTCGACTGGGCGGACGACAGCTCGATCTTGGCCTTTTCAGCAGCTTCTTTCAGGCGCTGCAGAGCCAGCGGATCGTTCTTCAGGTCCATGCCGGACTCTTTCTTGAACTCGTCGACGAGGTAGTCGATCAGGCGCATGTCGAAGTCTTCACCACCCAGGAAGGTGTCACCGTTGGTGGCCAGTACTTCGAACTGGTGCTCACCGTCGACTTCGGCGATCTCGATGACCGACACGTCGAAGGTACCGCCACCCAGGTCATAAACGATGACGGTGTGGTCGCCCTTGGCCTTGTCCATGCCGTAGGCCAGCGCAGCGGCGGTCGGCTCGTTGATGATACGTTTTACGTCCAGACCAGCGATACGGCCGGCGTCTTTGGTGGCCTGACGCTGGCTGTCGTTGAAGTAGGCCGGAACGGTGATGACCGCTTCGGTGACTGGCTCGCCGAGGTAGTCTTCGGCGGTTTTCTTCATTTTTTTCAGGACTTCGGCGCTGATCTGCGGCGGTGCCATGTCCTTGCCGCTGGCCTGCACCCAAGCGTCGCCGTTATTGGCCTTGACGATCTTGTACGGCACCAGCTTGATGTCTTTCTGCACGACGTCTTCTTCGAAGCGGCGGCCGATCAGGCGCTTCACTGCGAACAGGGTGTTGTGCGGGTTGGTGACGGCCTGGCGCTTGGCCGACTGGCCAACCAGGATTTCGCCGTCGTTGGCGTAGGCCACGATCGAAGGGGTGGTACGCGCACCCTCGGCGTTTTCGATCACCTTGACGTTACCGTTTTCCAGAACGGAGACGCACGAGTTGGTGGTCCCCAGGTCGATACCGATGATTTTGCCCATGTTAACTCTCCCGAAACTTGAATTTGGTAGCAGCGACTACTTTGGCCAACTGCGGTAATACTTGAAGGCTTGACACCTAGATGGGGATGCCCCGATGGATTTCAAGCCTTTTCATTGATCGAGGGTTGCGCCGCGCTCGGCGCCTTGCTGACCACCACCATGGCGGGGCGCAGCAGGCGGCCGTTCAACAGGTAACCCTTCTGGAACACGTTCAGCACGCTGTTTGGCTCTACTTCAGCGTTTTCCTGCATGGCCATGGCCTGATGGTGGTCAGGATTGAATGGCTGGCCGTGCGGATCGACAACTTCGAGGTTGTAGCGTTTGAGGGTGTCCTGGAACATCTTCAAGGTCAGCTCGACGCCTTCACGGATCTGCTTGACGTGCTCATCCTCGGCACTGGAGTGCGCCAGGGCCAGCTCCAGGCTATCGATCACCGGCAGCAGGTCGCTGGAGAATTTCTCCAGGGCGAACTTGCGGGCCTTGTCGACTTCCTGCTCAGCGCGACGAATGCTGTTCTGCGCTTCCGCAGCGACACGCAGCGACTGATCCTTGGCGGCGGCCAGCTGCTCCTCGAGTTCCAGAACACGGGCATCTGCAGTGGTTTCTGCACCGGTTTCTTCAACGTTAAGGTCTTTTTCGTTCAGCTGTTCGTCAGCCATGGGGTCTCTCCTGCGCAATTTTGTGGACTGCGAGCCAGGCTCGCCTTGGATGTCGGCTATATGGGGCCGGAAAAACCAGCTTCAAGGGGCAAGGTGGTTTTCCGGGCAGTAACAGAATCTGCCAAGGAGCATTGGCAGGCCTGAAAAAAGTACTGTATAAATAACCAGACCTGACTTTCGGGAGCCGCCCCCATGCTGGTGCACCTGTCCATTCACAACTACGCCATCGTCGAGCACCTCGACCTCGAAATTGCCCGCGGCATGTCCGTCATCACCGGCGAGACCGGTGCCGGCAAATCGATCATGCTCGACGCCCTCGGCCTTGCCCTGGGCGACCGGGCCGACAGCGGCGTGGTGCGCCCCGGCACCGACAAGGCGGACATCCTCGCCACCTTCGACCTGGTGGACATTCCCGAGGCCCATGCCTGGCTGACCGAACGCGACCTGGACAACGACGGCCTGTGCATCCTGCGCCGGGTCATCACCGCCGAAGGCCGTAGCCGCGGCTACATCAACGGCACGCCCTGCCCGCTCGGCGACCTCAAGGCGCTGGGCGAACTGCTGATCGATATCCACAGCCAGCACGAACACCAGTCGCTGCTCAAGACCGATACTCACCGCCGCCTGCTCGACGAGTACGCGGGTGCCGTCGACCTGGCCCGCCAGGTGCAACTGGCGGCCAAGCGCTGGACCCAGACGCGCCTGGAGCTGGAACGCCTGTCCAACTCAGGCGATGAGCAGCGCGCCCGACACCAGTTGCTGAGCTACCAACTGGAAGAGCTGGACAACCTTGGCCTGGGTGAACACGAACTGGAACACCTGGAGCAGGAGCACAAGAACCTGACCAGCGCCGAAGCGCTGTTCGGCATCTGCCGCCAGGTTATTGATCAGTGCAGCGAAAGCGATTCGGGCAACGTGCTGAGCGCCCTCACCTCCAGCCTCAACCGGCTGGGTGCAGCCACCCACTCACCCAAAGCCCTGGGTGAAGCAGCCAACCTGATTGCCAGCGCGCAGATCCAGGTAGAAGAAGCCGTGGGCGAGCTCAACCGCTTCCTCGACAACTTCGACGCCGACCCTATGCGCCTGCAAGCCTTGGAAGAACGCCTCGACACCATCTATACGCTGGCGCGCAAACATCGCGTGCACCCTACCGAGCTGCCTCATCTGCAGCAGCAGCTGATGGAAGAGATCGAAGGCCTGAACGCCAGCGACGAGTCAATCGAACGATTGGGCGAAGAGCTTGCCGCCTTCGCCCAGCACTATAAAGAGAAGGCTCGCGAACTCAGCGGCCTGCGCCAGCAAGCGGCGCAGCAGCTGGCAGGCGCGGTGGAGCAAGAAATCCAACGCCTGGGCATGCCTGGTGGGCGCTTCTGCATCGAACTGACACCCAACGAAGGCTCAGACCTGTCGCCTCACGGCCTGGAGCAGATCGAACTGCTGGTCAGCGCCAACCCCGGCCAACCGCTCAAAGGGCTGGCAAAGGTAGCCTCGGGGGGCGAACTGTCGCGTATCAGCCTGGCGATTCAAGTGATCACCGCGCAGACATCACGCATTCCTACCCTGGTGTTCGACGAAGTCGACGTGGGCATCGGCGGCCCTACCGCCGAAATTGTCGGCCAACTGCTGCGCCGCCTGGGCGAGCGCGGGCAAGTATTGACCGTAACCCACCTGCCACAGGTGGCTGCGCAAGGGCATCACCACCTGTTCGTGCACAAGGTGCGCAACAGCGATACCACACACACCGCCGTGGCCAGCCTGGGCAAGCGTGAGCGGGTCGAGGAAGTGGCGCGAATGCTAGGCGGCATCGACCTGACCAAAGAATCCCTGGCGCATGCGCGCAAGATGGTCGTGAGCGGCAAAGCCTGACCCCTTCTTGTTCGGCTCCTCCAAAAGCACAAAGGCGACCCTAGGGTCGCCTTTGCCATTCATAACGATAAAAATCGTTACTTCTTCTTACGCACATACAGGACCAGATTGTGGTCCACCAGCTCGTAGCCATGCTCGGCCACGATCTCGCGCTGGCGCTTCTCGATTTCGGCGTCCATGAACTCGATGACTTCACTGGTATCCACGTTCACCATGTGGTCGTGGTGACCACCATCGGCCAACTCGAACACGGCGTGGCCGCCGTCGAAGTTGTGGCGAACCACCAGGCCCGCCGCTTCGAACTGGGTCAGTACGCGATAGACAGTGGCCAGGCCTACGTCCTCGCCTGCCTCCATCAGCGCCTTGTAGACATCTTCGGCGCTCATGTGACGCTGCTCGGTGGAGTCGAGCATCTGAAGGATCTTGACTCGAGGCAGGGTCACCTTGAGACCGGCTTTGCGCAATTCGCTATTTTCAACCATGGTCAGCTTTCTCGCCGATGCTGCTTCGCAGCTTCTCTTAATACGGGTATGATCGGGGTTTACGTTGTCCAGCCAAGATAGTGGAAGTCGCCCACCGATGCAAAACACCAAGCTCTTGCTAAACAGCCTCGCCCTCGCGGGACTGCTCGCACTCGCCGGTTGCTCGTTTCCCGGGGTTTACAAAATCGACATCCAGCAGGGCAATGTCGTAACGCAAGACATGATAGACCAATTACGCCCCGGAATGACCCGACGGCAAGTAAGGTTTATCATGGGCAACCCGCTGATTCAGGACACCTTCAACACCAACCGTTGGGACTACCTGTACAGCCTGCAGCCAGGTGGCGGTAAACGTCAGCAAGAACGCATGAGCGTGTTCTTCAACGAAAGCGACCAGCTGGTCAGCCTGTCTGGCGACTTCATGCCAGGTGTCAGCCGTGACCAGGAAATCCTCGGCGGCAGCAGCGACACCACGGTCAGCCCGGCCACCGAGCCTGGCCAGGCCGAACAGCCAGCCGCGCAGCCCGCGGAAAAACCAGCCAAGCCTGGCTCGACCGAAGAGTCCATCCAGCGCGAAATCGACACCATCGAGACCACCCCGGTCCCGACCCCTGCACCGCTGGAAACCCGCTAATCGGGCCAGCAGGCACAAAAAAGCCCGGACGTGTTCCGGGCTTTTTATTTTCGCTGGCTTAATCAGGCATTCAGCTGCTTGGCCCGCTGGCAGAAAGCATCAACCAAGGTGTTGGCCGCCTGGTTGAACAGCGGGCCTAACGTGGCGCGCACAATCGGCCCAGCATAGTCGAAGGACAGGTCGAGGCTGATCTTGCAGGCCTTTTCACCGAGCGGCTTGAACACCCACACACCATGCAGCTGGGTGAACGGCCCTTCTTCGAGGTTCATCTCGATGGACTGCCCCGGTACCAGCACGTTACGCGTGACGAAGTGCTGGCTCATGCCCCCCTTGGCCACTTCGAGCCTGGCGCGCATATGCGTCTCGCTGGCTTCCATTACCGTCGAGGCCGAGCACCACGGCAGAAACTCAGGGTAGCTGGCCACATCGTTGACCAGATCGTAGAGCGCCTGGGCGGGGTATGGCAGCAGGGCAGAGCGTTGAATATGGGTAGTCATCCAGGAGTCACTTCCAAGGCTGGGTGGCGGCGCTTCGCAGCGTGCCGAAAACAGGTTCTGTGCGTATGACAGGGTTTGTATTGTCCGGTATTCATTCCAGTGGCTCAAGCACACCGAAATCCCATAGCGGACGACGCGCGGACTTGCCTATAATGCCGCCCCTATGGCTAAGCAAAAAAAACATCCGACCGGGACCATCGCGCAGAATAAAAAAGCGCGACACGATTACTTCATCGAACACAAGTTCGAGGCCGGGCTGGTCCTGTCCGGCTGGGAAGTAAAAAGCCTGCGCGCCGGCAAGGCACACCTGACGGACAGCTACGTGCTGCTCAAGGACGGTGAAGCCTGGCTGTTCGGCAGCCACATCACCCCGCTGACCACCGCCAGCACCCACGTCATCGCCGACCCCATCCGCACCCGCAAGCTGCTGCTGAACAAGCGTGAGCTGGAGCGCCTGGAGGCCGCCGTGGCGCAAAAAGGCTACACCTGCGTAGCTTTGGCGCTGTACTGGAGCAAGCACCTGATCAAGTGCGAAATCGCATTGGGCAAGGGCAAGAAGGAATTCGACAAGCGCGACACCATGCGCGAACGCGATTCCAACCGCGAGCTGCAGCGGGCTGTGCGGAACAAAGGCAAAGAAGACTAATTAGTCTTTAGCCTGTTCCAGCCTCTTCGCGGGTTTACCCGCGAAGAGGCCAGCACTGCCCAGACAAATCTCAGCGCCCGCTCCGCCGCTCCGCCCGCGCCACGCGCTGCGCTTCCTCATGCGCCTCTTCCAGCACCTCCTGCACATACAAAATGTGCCGGCTGGACACCTCCCGAGCATCCTCCGCCCTGCCCTCGACAATCGCCAGGTACAGCTCCCGGTGCTGACTGATCAACATGTCCCGGGTCTCAGTGCGTTGCTGGTACATGCCACCAATGTTGGTCACCACGTTGCGCTTGAGCAGGTCGAACAGCCCTCGGATGGTATGCAGCAACACCGCGTTGTGGCTGGCCTCGGCAATTGCCAGGTGGAAGCTTGCATCGGCAGCGCCCTCTTCCGCACGGGTCACTTCATCAACCCGGGCATAGCAGTCCTGCAGTGCATCGAAGGCCGCCTTCAACCGCGCCCGGTCCAGCTCGGTGGCACGCTGGGCAGCGTAATAGGCGCAGGACGCCTCCAGCGTGTGGCGGAACTCAAGCAAATCACGCTGGGCCTCGGCGCTGTGCTCTAGCAACTGCAGCAACGGGTCGCTGAAGGTGGACCCCAACGACTCGGCAACAAAATTGCCCCCGCCCTGACGGCTGACCAGCAGCCCCTTGGCCACCAGTTTCTGGATTGCCTCACGCAGTGACGGGCGGGACACGCCGAACTGTTCGGCAAGGACACGCTCGGCCGGCAGCCGCTGCCCCGAGGTCAGCGTACCTTCCAGAATCATCCCTTCCAGACGATCGACAATGTCGTCGGACAGGCGCCGTTGGCGGACCTGATCAAAAACCATCACATGCTCTCCACAAACCCCCGGCAAATTTCAGGGGGCGCCTATTCTCGCCGATCCAGTCCGCGCAAACACCCATCAAGCCGCGATTTTCCCAGCACATCAGGTGCCCGCTCATCGGCACGCGACCAAAGTTTTGCACGAGACAAATTGACACACCCACGACAGCGCTTTTAACCTAGCGTCCAGCCATTGTAAATTGGTCTTACCAATTATCCAATGCCAGTGCTGACCAACAACAATTAGGGGCCACCCCATATGCAAACCTGGCAACAACTCTATAGCCCGCTTGGTAGTCTTGGCCTGTCCGCACTGGCGGCGGTCATTCCCATCGTGTTCTTCTTCCTTGCCCTCGCCGTGTTCCGCCTTAAAGGCCACGTAGCCGGCAGCATCACCCTCGCGTTGTCGATCCTGGTGGCCATCTTCGCCTTCCAGATGCCTGTCGACATGGCTTTCGCCGCCGCGGGTTATGGTTTCCTCTATGGCCTCTGGCCAATTGCCTGGATCATCGTTGCCGCGGTGTTCCTGTACAAACTCACGGTCAAGAGCGGCCAGTTCGAAGTGATCCGCAGCTCGGTGCTGTCGATTACCGACGACCAGCGCCTGCAAGTGCTGCTGATCGGCTTCTGCTTCGGCGCCTTCCTGGAAGGTGCGGCGGGCTTTGGCGCACCGGTGGCAATCACTGCCGCGCTGCTGGTGGGCCTGGGCTTCAATCCGCTGTACGCCGCCGGCCTGTGTCTGATCGCCAACACCGCACCGGTAGCCTTTGGTGCCTTGGGTATCCCGATCATCGTGGCCGGCCAGGTCACCGGCATCGACGCCTTCCACATCGGCGCCATGACCGGCCGCCAGCTGCCGCTGCTGTCGCTGTTCGTGCCGTTCTGGCTGGTGTTCATGATGGACGGCCTGCGTGGCGTGAAAGAAACCTGGCCTGCCGCCCTGGTCGCCGGCCTGAGCTTCGCCGTCACCCAGTACTTCACATCGAACTTCATCGGCCCGGAACTGCCCGACATCACCTCGGCCCTGGCCAGCCTGATCGCCCTGACTCTGTTCCTGAAAGTCTGGCAGCCCAAGCGTTCGTTCAGCGAAGCCAAGGGCAGCGTCGGCGCAGCGGTTGTGCAGCCAAGCGGCAGCCAGCCTAGCCCGTACAGCTTTGGCGAGATCTTCAAGGCCTGGTCGCCATTCCTGATCCTCACCGTGCTGGTCACCCTCTGGACCCTGAAGCCGTTCAAGGCAGCGTTCGCCCCGGGCGGCGCGATGTACAACTTCGTGTTCAACTTCGCCATCCCGCACCTCGACCAGCTGGTGATCAAGACCGCACCGATCGTTGCCGCGCCAACCGCCATGCCAGCGGTATTCAAGCTCGACCCGATCTCCGCCACCGGCACCGCGATCTTCCTCTCGGCGCTGATTTCCATGGCGGTGCTGAAGATCAACTTCAAAACTGGTCTGACCACTTTCAAAGAGACCTTCTGGGAGCTGCGCTGGCCTATCCTGTCGATCGGCATGGTGCTGGCCTTCGCCTTCGTCACCAACTACTCGGGCATGTCTTCGACCATGGCCTTGGTACTGGCCGGCACCGGCGCCGCGTTCCCGTTCTTCTCGCCGTTCCTCGGCTGGCTGGGCGTGTTCCTGACCGGTTCCGACACGTCGTCCAACGCCCTGTTCAGCTCGCTGCAGGCCACCACCGCGCACCAGATCGGGGTCAACGACACCCTGCTGGTAGCCGCCAACACCAGCGGCGGCGTGACCGGCAAGATGATCTCGCCCCAATCGATCGCCGTGGCCTGCGCCGCCACCGGCCTGGTGGGCAAGGAGTCCGACCTGTTCCGCTTCACCGTCAAGCACAGCCTGTTCTTCGCCACCATCGTCGGCCTGATCACCCTGATCCAGGCTTACTGGCTGACCGGCATGCTGGTTCATCACTAAAGTGAAAGGGGCCGGGCGCCATCGCGCGCCCGGCACTCCCCACAAGCAACGCTGCGAGAATCCATGATCATTTCTGCCTCTACCGACTATCGCGCCGCGGCCCAACGCAAGCTGCCTCCTTTCCTGTTCCACTATGCCGACGGCGGCGCCTACGCCGAGCACACCCTGCGCCACAACGTGTCGGACCTGGCCAGCATTGCCCTGCGCCAGCGCGTGCTGAATAACATGTCCGAGCTCAGCCTTGAGACCAAGCTGTTCGACGAAACGCTGAGCATGCCCGTGGCCCTGGCCCCGGTCGGCCTCACTGGCATGTACGCCCGCCGTGGCGAGGTGCAGGCAGCCCGTGCGGCTGCGGCCCACGGCATCCCGTTTACCATGTCTACGGTGTCGGTGTGCCCGATCGAAGAAGTGGCCCCGGCCATCGACCGGCCGATGTGGTTCCAGCTGTACGTGCTGAAAGACCGCGGCTTCATGCGCAACGCGCTGGAGCGAGCCAAGGCCGCCGGGGTCAAGACCTTGGTGTTCACCGTCGACATGCCCGTACCCGGCGCCCGCTACCGCGACGCCCATTCCGGCATGAGCGGCAAGAACGGCCCGCTGCGCCGCGTGCTGCAGGCCATGACCCACCCTGAGTGGGCGTGGGACGTGGGCGTGATGGGCCGCCCGCATGACCTGGGCAACATCTCCAAGTACCGTGGCAACCCCACCGGCCTTGCCGACTACATCGGCTGGCTGGGCAACAACTTCGACCCGTCCATCTCCTGGAAAGACCTGGAGTGGATCCGCGAGTACTGGGACGGCCCGATGATCATCAAAGGCATCCTCGACGCCGATGACGCCCGCGATGCGGTCAAGTTCGGCGCCGACGGTATCGTGGTGTCCAACCACGGCGGCCGCCAGCTCGATGGCGTGCTGTCCAGTGCCCGCGCCCTGCCGGCGATTGCCGACGCGGTCAAAGGCGACCTGAAGATTCTCGCTGACTCCGGCATCCGCAGCGGCCTCGACGTGGTGCGCATGATCGCCCTGGGCGCCGACACCGTGCTGATCGGCCGCGCCTTCCTCTACGCCTTGGCCGTGCATGGCCAGGCCGGCGTGAAAAACCTGCTGGAGCTGTTCGAGAAAGAAATGCGCGTGGCCATGGTGCTGACCGGCGCCAAGTCGATCAGCGAGATCACCCGCGACTCGCTGGTACGCGAACTGGGCGCCTGACCGCCTGCAAGAACGACCGCCTGATTGACCCGGGGCATGTGGCGCACAGACGCCACGGCCCCGCGAGGAGACTGCATGAGCCTGCCCGCCGCGTTCCTGCGTGATGCCGAGCGCCTGATACCCGCCGAACGCCGCTTCGACGACCCCACTTCCACCCTGGCCTTTGGCACCGACGCCAGCTTCTACCGGCTGATCCCCAAGCTGGTGGTGCGTGTCGAGTCCGAAGACGAAGTGGTCGGCCTGATCAAACTGGCCCAGCGCGAGCGGGTGCCGGTCACCTTCCGCGCCGCCGGCACCAGCCTGTCTGGCCAGGCCATCACCGACTCGGTGCTGATCGTGCTTGGCGATAGCTGGGGGGGTAAAGAAATTCGCGGCCAGGGCGAGCAGATCCGCCTGCAACCCGGCGTCATCGGCGCCCAGGCCAACGCCTGGCTGGCCCCCTTCGGGCGCAAGATCGGCCCGGACCCTGCCTCGATCAACGCCTGCAAGATCGGCGGCATCGTCGCCAACAACGCCAGCGGCATGTGCTGCGGCACCGCGCAAAACACCTACCACACCCTGGCCGGCCTGCGCCTGGTGCTGGCCGACGGCACCCGCCTGGACAGCGAAGACCCGGCCAGCGTAGCCGCCTTTGAACGCAGCCATGCCGACCTACTGGAGGCGCTGGCCCGCCTGGGCCGCGAAACCCGCGCCAACACGGCACTGGCTGACCGCATTCGGCACAAATACCGGCTGAAGAACACCACCGGCCTGTCGCTGAACGCACTGGTGGACTTCGACCAGCCGCTGGACATCCTGCAACATCTGTTGGTGGGTTCCGAAGGCACGCTGGGCTTTATCAGCGCCGTCACCTACGACACCGTGCCCGACCACCCGCACAAGGCCAGTGCCCTGCTGGTGTTCCCCAGTGTCGAAAGCTGCTGCCGCGCGGTCACCGTGCTCAAGCGCCAGCCGGTTTCGGCCGTGGAGCTGCTCGACCGCCGCAGCCTGCGCTCGGTGCAGAACATGCCCGGCATGCCACTGTGGGTAAAAGGCCTGTCGGACAACGCCTGCGCCCTGCTGATCGAGTCCCGCGCCGCCAGCCAGAGCCTGCTGCACGAGCAACTGCAACAGGTGATGGCCTCCATCGCCGATTTCCCGATGGAACAACAGGTGGACTTCAGCGAAGACCCGGCCGTGTACAACCAGCTGTGGAAAATCCGAAAGGACACCTTCCCCGCTGTCGGCGCCGTGCGCCAGACCGGCACCACGGTCATCATCGAAGACGTGACCTTCCCCATCGAGCAGCTGGCCGAAGGCGTCAACCGCCTGATCCAGCTGTTCGACAAGCACCGCTATGACGAGGCGATCATTTTCGGCCACGCGCTGGAAGGCAACCTGCACTTCGTCTTCACCCAGGGCTTCAACAGCGCCGAAGAAATCGCCCGTTACCAGGCGTTCATGGACGACGTGGCGCAACTGGTGGCCGTGGAGTTCGGCGGCTCGCTGAAGGCCGAACACGGCACAGGGCGCAACATGGCGCCGTTCGTGGAGCTGGAATGGGGCCATGACGCCTACCAGCTGATGTGGACGCTCAAGCGCCTGCTCGACCCCAACGGCATCCTCAACCCCGACGTGGTGCTGAGCGAAGACCCCGATATCCACCTGAAGAACCTCAAACCGCTGCCCGCCGCCGACGAAATCGTCGACAAGTGCATCGAGTGCGGCTTCTGCGAACCGGTGTGCCCGTCCAAGGGACTGACCCTCAGCCCGCGCCAGCGCATCGTAATGTGGCGTGACATCAAGGCCAAGCAGCGCGCCGGCATCGACACCCGCGAACTGATGCAAACCTACCAGTACCAAGGCATCGACACCTGCGCCGCCACCGGCCTGTGCGCCCAGCGCTGCCCGGTGGGCATCAACACCGGCGAACTGGTGAAAAAACTGCGCAGCCAAGCTGCCGACCACGGCAAGACCGCCGACTGGCTGGCCGAGCACTTCCACACCGCACTGGGCGGCGCCCGCCTGACCCTGACCGCCGCCAACACCGCACGCAAGCTACTCGGCGCCCCCCGCCTGGGCCGCCTGACCGCCTCGCTAAGTAAAGCCAGCAAAGGCCGCCTGCCCCAGTGGACGCCCGCGATGCCACAGCCGCTGCGCCCGCTGGACTTCGGCCCGGCCAGCAACGACGCCCGTCCCCGCGTGGTGTACCTGGCCGCCTGTGTTTCACGGGTGATGGGCCCGGCCTATGCCGACCGCGAGCAAAGTTCACTGCTAGACAAAACCCGCGCCCTGCTGGAAAAGGCCGGCTACCAGGTGGTGTTCCCCGACAACGCCGACAGCCTGTGCTGCGGCCAGCCGTTCGCCTCCAAGGGCTACCCCGAACAGGCCGAGCACAAGCGCCAAGAGCTGATCAACGCCCTGCTGCACGCCAGCCGCGGCGGGCTTGACCCGATCTACTGCGACACCAGCCCCTGCACCCTGCGCCTGGTGCAAGACCTGGGCGAAACACGGCTGGACCTGTACGACCCCGTGCGCTTCATCCGCACCCACCTGCTCGACCGCCTGGAGTTCACCCCCCAGGACGAGCCAGTGGCTGTACACGTGACGTGCAGCACGCAGCACCTGGGCGAAAGCCAGGCTTTGATCGACCTGGCGCGGCGCTGCAGCAAACAGGTGGTGATCCCGGAAGGCATTCACTGCTGCGGCTTTGCCGGCGACAAAGGCTTCACCACCCCCGAACTCAATGCCCACTCCCTGCGCAGCCTGAAGGATGCGGTGCAGTATTGCAGCGAAGGCATCTCCACCAGCCGCACTTGCGAGATCGGCCTGTCGAGCCACAGCGGCATCGACTACCACGGCCTTGTCTACCTGGTAGACCGCGTCACCCGGCCGCGCAGCATTTAGGCAGGAGGGGTTCGCCGTTAGGTTGGCGGCGCCTGTTAGACCGAGCGCCGCCCGCGCGGCGCATCGCGAGCTCCTACGTTTGTTTCGGGCCAGCAACGCCTGTGACAGGCGCGCGCGACCGCCTTGTTTGTACGACACGATATCGAGCCAAGCGCCAAGGCGTTCGGGCGCAAATGGCACAGGAATTATTGGCCCGAAACAAACGTAGGAGCGAGCACAGCTCGCGATGCGCCGCGCGGGCGGCGCTTGATCGACCAGGCGCTAAAAAACCAAAGACAAACACCCAAAGCCCACCACCATCCCGATTGAACCCTCGCCAATCCCCCACAGTCCACCTTACAGGCCCACCTTCCAGAGGCCCCAGAGGAGACACCCATGAAAGGTACCGCGCTTTCGGCCCTGTTCGCGGCCGCCACCCTGCTGGCTTCGCCAGTGTTTGCCGCCGATGACCTCTGCACCGCCAACCTGCAAAAGATCGACGACAGCATGGCCACCGCCGGCGCCACCTCCGAAGGCCTGGACAAGGCCATCACCGAGCACGTCGACAAAGCCAAGGCCGCCCAGGCCTCTGGCGAAACCAAGGAATGCATCGCCATCACCAGCAAAGTGCTGGAGCGCCTGGAGAAAACCGAGAAAGGCGGCGGCACTGGCAGCGGTGGTGCGTAACCCTGAAAGCGGGCGACCAGACCGGCTGTCGACGTCGCCCGCGTAATGGCGTATACTCCGCCTCACGTGCCGTAAGGTGCGTTAGCCAAGCGCTAGTGTGGGGCCGATTAGGATTCGACGCCGGTAGCGAAACTCTAGGTGCATGCCGAGTTGGTAACAGAACTCGTAAATCCACTGTTGCAACTTTTATAGTTGCCAATGACAAAGACTACGGCGCGGAGTACAAGCTGGCTGCGTAAGCGGCCCTCTTGACCCGTTGCTTCTGGTAGCTTCGGCTCCAGCAATCACTAGGGGATGCCTGTAAACCCGAACTGATTGTCATACAGAACAGGATCGTCGCGTAGCACGTTGTGGGCGAAGTGACTAAAACTTACACAACTCATCCAAAGCACCCTGCCCGTCGGGCGGCTGCGGATTAAATCAGTAGACACGGCTAAGCATGTAGTACCGACAGCGGAGTACTGGCGGACGGGGGTTCAAATCCCCCCGGCTCCACCAAATGATCAAACAAAGACGTCCACGGACGTCTTTTTTTGTGCCTGCAAACCAGTAAATACGCGGCTTCCAGCGCTTTTGCGGTCTTTTGAGAGTTTTTGAGTTCCAGCCGTTCGGGTATTCCAGACGGTATTCCAGCTCACCCGGTGCTAATCTTTGGAATACCGAATCAGTGCCTGAGGACAATCTCATGCCTGCTCAAAACCTCCGCCTCTCCGATCGACAGCTCAAGGGAGTCAAACCGGCGTCCAAGGATTATGTCCTTACTGACGGTGATGGTTTGCAGCTCCGCGTACGCAGCAACGGCTCGTTGCTGTGGAATTTCAACTACCGCGAACCGGTAACCAAGAAGCGCATCAACATCGGCTTCGGGACCTACCCCGAACTGTCACTAGCGAACGCACGAAAGAAGGCAGTCGAAGCACGCGAGCTGCTCGCCCAAGGCATCGATCCGAAGGTGCAGCGCAATACGTTGAATGAAGCCAAGCGCGCAGAAACGGAACACACCTTCGAGAACGTGGCCACCGCCTGGTTCGAGCTCAAGAAAGACTCGGTCACCCCAGCCTACGCCGAGGACATTTGGCGGTCGCTCACATTGCACGTATTCCCCGATTTGAAGACGACACCACTTGCGAAGATCACCGCGCCGATGGTGATCGCATTGCTTCGCCCAATCGAAGCAAAAGGCAGCCTAGAGACGGTCAAGCGTCTCAGCCAGCGGCTAAACGAGATCATGACCTACGGCGTAAACTCCGGCCTGATCTTCGCCAACCCGCTCACCGGCATCAGGGCAGTATTCAAGAAGCCCAAGAAAGAAAACATGGCTGCGCTTCCGCCCGAAGAACTCCCCGAGCTCATGCTGGAGATCGCGAACGCCAGCATCAAACGCACCACCCGCTGCCTGATCGAATGGCAGTTGCACACAATGACTCGCCCTGCCGAGGCGGCGACCACTCGCTGGGCAGACATCGACTTTGAAAGGCGTGTCTGGACCATCCCAGCAGAGCGGATGAAGAAGCGCCGCCCTCACAGCATCCCGTTGAGTGATCATGCTGTCGCACTATTGGAGTCACTGAAGACTCACAGCGGCCATCGCGAGTACGTCTTCCCGGCAGACAGAAATCCGCGCACGCACGCCAATAGCCAGACCGCCAACATGGCATTGAAACGCATGGGCTTTCAGGATCGGTTGGTTAGCCACGGCATGCGCTCGATGGCCAGCACCATCTTGAATGAACATGGGTGGGACCCCGAACTCATTGAGGTCGCACTGGCGCATGTCGACAAGGATGAGGTGCGTAGCGCCTACAACCGAGCCGACTACATTGAACGCAGACGACCGATGATGGCCTGGTGGAGTGAGTACATCCAGAAAGCCGCCACCGGCAGCCTGCTTGCCTCAGCATACGGTCAAGTCAGAGATAAGAACGTGGTACCGATCCGCTAACTCTGTACGGCGCAAGAATTGCGGAAACAACTGAACGTCCAAGATTCGGGGCAAGCAGCCTCGCTTATCTGCTTCTCAGCGCGGGTCCATCCAAACAGGGCTGCAAAGCCGCCCTGTTTGGATGGACCTCATTTTGAAGAGCTAAAAGCCACGACGTTGTCCGGGATTTACCAAGTAATTCCACCGATGGATAACCGCTTTTCACGTCCTCAAGGGCGCTTAATTTCGGCCCTTGACCGGGTTTATCCACAGGCGTAGAACTGGCCGTGCAAAGGCTGTCGATGACAGCACCCCAGGTGACCCGAGCCTTAAAGGTCACGCCGCTCTGGCGGTGGTTCAGCCCAAGGGCGATTAGCATCCGGCAGCTCGCCCGGTCACTACCCATGTGATGGATGCTCTTATACCTATAGCGCTCGTGCGCCAGACACACCGTACCTCGCTGCCCTGCAGCAACCTATCCGCTTGGCCGAATATTGCGCCAACCTGCGCCCGTCTCTTTCTTCTGGAAAGAGACGGGCACTTCTACCACTGCTGCAGCCCTCATTGCACAAGGCTTTGCGGCATTCCCCCTCGTGACAATCGGCGTGACAAACGCCGATGTCACCAGCAACAGCGCTGTAGATGATGGTGCCGCAGACCAGGGAATGGACTGCACCTGACTGACAGTCAGGCATGCCCCGGTCATCGCATTGCTGCTTGCACATAGCTCAGGATCTTCAGGCACTGGTCTCGTCAGCCAGTACTGCCTCCACCCGCCCACCGGTAACGGTGCTCAGGAGGCCAGATCATGAGATGCCCTTGCTCCCGGATGTAAGGAGCCGCCAGTCCCGCGTAGTGGACATTCCCCACAGGTCGCAGGGGCCTTGATCCCTGATAACACTCAACATTCTTGGCGGGATGACGTGGGGCGAGGATCGGAGACCAGGCGATGAGGTGATTCGACATGGCATTGGTGGGTAGACGCGATGGCCGTAATTTCGGCTACGGCAGGCAACTGAGCTACGCAGGGCCGCAGGCGTTGAAAGACATGTTCGGCGGCGGCCACTACGGCACGGTGAAGGCACACTGTGATCGGTGGCAGGCATTCGTCAGATGGTGCCGCTCCGAACAAGGGCCCGGTATCAATGATGCGCGGCAGATTGATCGGAAGGTATTGGCGGACTATGCGGCGTACCTGCGCGACGTGGTAAGGCGCGGTGACCTTGCTGTCAGCACCGCACAAAACCGCCTATCCAGCGTTAACAGGACAATGGCGGCGCTGCGCGGTGATCAGAGTGTGAAATTGCCCAGTCCGAGCAAGGCGTTGGGAATGCAGCGCACCGGAGTTCGCCAATCGGCTCCGCAAGGCCAAGACCGCGAACAGGTTAAGCAGATCGTCGATGCGCTTTGTCGCGATCATCAGCAACGGGCCGCAGCGATTGTTCTGTTGGCGCGAGCCACCGGCATGCGCTTGCGTGAGGCCATCTTGGCTGACCTGCCACGGTTGAGCCGTGAGGCTCAAGACTTAGGCCGGATCAACATTCAGGACGGCACCAAAGGCGGCCGCGCCGGAGCCTTGGCGCCACGCTGGATTGCGGTGAACGAACATGTTCGAGCTGCACTTGGGTTTGCACGGCAGGTGTCACCTGCGGGTAGCCGCAACCTGATTGCACCAGATGAAAGCTACCTGACTTTAATGCAGGAAATCATCCGCCCTGCGCGGGACATCCTGCATGACCACAACCTCAAAGGCTTCCATGAGCTACGAGCAGCGTACGCATGTGAGCGCTATGAGCAAATCACCCAGCACCACGCACCTATCAACGGCGGGCAATGCTACCAGTTAGTAAAAAACCTTGATCGTAAGGCCAGAAGGCAAATCAGCTATGAGCTGGGGCACGGTCGAATCGATGTGGTCGCGGCCTACATTGGAGGAAGCATGTGAGTAAGCCATTCGATATGGAACTGTTCTTGGCTGCGGTGCTGGCGGGATCGTACGCAACGCGGCAGCGCCATATACGCCAGGCGAAAATCATTCAGGCTGAAATAGCAGAGCGCTGGCAGCAACAGACGCCTTGGGCTTGGAAGAAAAAACACTTAGATTGGTTTCTTGAGCATAGGCTGAGTCAACGCAGCGGTTCTACACGGTATTACTATTTGCTCACCGTGCGACTGATCGCTCGTCGTTTACTAAAAACATGGAATTTCTATGAGTGAGACCAGCTTGTATTGATCCATACCTGCCGTTGGCGTCAGCATAGATCTTCTGGTGAGCGGGCGTGGGCAGTCAAGAGCTGGCCCTTTCCACACTTCCCTACACGTCAGCTAGACAGCTCCTAGGCCGATTGGTAACGTCTAGCAATGACGTCACTTTGGCTGGTGTAACAAGTAGTTAAAATCGTTCGATTCGCTCGCTAGGACGGGCTAAAGCCAGACAATTAACCAAGAGTTAAGAACATGATGGAAACTACTCCTGAACGATGGGAACTCTTTCTTGACCCAGATTTGGTCAAACCTTCTCTTTTTCTAGCGACGATGTTCATCACAGCTTTTGAGATACTTAAAAACTCGACGATTGACCGTCTTCGCAATTTCTATACAAATGGGTGGGACGAAACCGGCCCGATCATTAGCGTGGAGTACCAAAATAGAGTTTTGTCTCGTAACAAGAGCGCGCTTTATGCATCTCTTGATTGGTTGCAAGAAAGTGGAGCACTAGACAGCAAAGATCTTGAGCAGTACGAAAAACTCAAAAAAACTAGAAACTTGTTAGCACATCAACTGTTCGAGGTGGTCACAGGTCAGGTCGAGTCTAATCATGAAGCTCATTTCGAAGAGTTGTTAGAGCTGCTGCGAAAAATAGAAATATGGTGGGTTGTTAACTTTGAAATTGCCACCAACCCAGATTTTGACGAACAGCATATTGATGAAGCAAGCATAGTTCCCGGCCCGATCTTGTCAATGCAAATGCTTATTGAGGTGGCATCTGGTAATACTGAGCTTCTTGAGCACTGGCGCAAAGCACAAAAGTAGCGCAGAGCAGGCTCCAACAATTAATACGTGGACCCCATCCACAAGTAGCGGGCGAAGATTTCATTTACCACTACCGTATTTTTCTCTCTCTCGATGACCGCTATTGGCTTATAGCATTTAGCGGCGACCGGCAGCTCCCGATCCTTAGACGCCGTTGGTGATGTACAGAAATCGATCAGAACCAGTCCCGTGGAAATATGGCATGCCTCACGAAAGCAATATTAGTCGGTCAACGTTGACGATGGACATGCTGCTACCGCCTTAGACTCCTCGCCCTCATCCGCGCGGAGTCGCCATCACAGTGGATGGCAATGATCGTTTTTTGCTCATGCAAGACGAAAAAATTCTTGCCCGGCAATCAGCCTCTAGGCTATTTTTGCCTAAATTTCGAAAGTACTCCCCCATGCTAAAAGCACTTATTGTTCTAATCGGCGTAATGTGTATCGCAGTTTTGATAACGTGGCTCGGTAAGCCAGCGTGGCGCCCCGCAATTGAAAGCGCATCTTCTGTTTTCTCTCTGGTCGCAAGCGTTGCAGCGCTCACTGTATTCGCTCAGTTTTACGTAACTTTCACTCAGTCTAATGAGGCTGCAGCCGAAAAAGATCGATTAGCTAGAGCACTACTTGTATCTAGAATTACCGCACTTTCAGCCGAAATCACATCAAACATTCAGATCTGCAACCTAATGCAAGAAGAGAAGTATCTTTATCAGTCCGGCACGACGGTTCCCGGCATTAAATTTCAAGTATTCGTAGCATCTGATCTGGTTAGCTCTGGCGAAATCACACACCATCAACTACGCGCCGAATTAATGTCGCTAATCATGCAAATGGAAGCGCTTAACTCAATAATTGATCGGAGTGCGTACCAAATGAGTTTTAGCGGAGCGTTTGGTAAAGAAGGGAGCGAGGCCATGAAAATGTCTATGGTGGCATCAATGCAGTTGTTGCTATCTAAGACGCCTCCGCTGAAGGTCCAACTTGCCGCGACTCAGCCACTAATCGAAGAATTGCTTCAAGATCCAAACAAGTATGCAGATGAGAGTACCTGCGAGGTAGGTTAGTACCAGACGGACTAATTCGTTGAACCAGGATTCATGATATGGCTCACCAACCTGGCTGACTACAAGGACGCCTACCGTTGTCGCTTTCAGACACTAAAAGTTTGCGTTAGGGCCGCACGAAACTGAAGGCTAATGCACGAACGGATACTTCTGGTCGATTGCAGGCCTTCGTAAAGGTTCGTATAGCCCAAACGTTTGAGTACTTCTTATCAAGGGCTGCCCTTATTTACGCCTAGCAAAAGAAATGAAAGGGGTACAATCCAAGGACCAACATTTATGTCAATCTCCATCGCTAGCTTCTTCCACCCGTATGCAAAGTTTCTCCATGGCGCAGCCTACAATCTGCACCAAGTTTTGGAAGGCCTGGACGTTGTGTCATCAAGCTTCACCGAGCGTGACGCCGCTGGGAAAATCATTGCCGGCTATTGGTCGCCCGATCAAGCGATGGTGATTACGCTAGGCTATTTGGTAATGCTGTCGCTGTTGGTGATTCCAATGCTTGCAGCGGCAGCCTATACGGTAGGTAAGAAGCAGGGCCTACTCACATTTTTGACGCTATTACTCTTGCCAGGTGTGTTGAACTGCGCGGGCCTATTTCCGACGATTAATTACCTTCCTACTCGTTACACTATCCATGGTGTGGGAAACCTAGGAAGTGAGATTGGGCTGATTCCCCTATTGATGCTGTGCGCCATCATTGGGTGGGGCATCATGGTTCTCGCGTATGACAACCTCAACCTTACCGATCGGTTCCGTCAGGTCTACGATCATTTCTGGTTCCCGATGGCATTGGTCGCCGCAGTGTTCTTCGTATCAGACAACGGCGCAAGTGAGGACAATGCTATGCTGAAAGGGACGACGGCAGGCATCCAGGAAGCAAGCGGCTATTTGCTAAGCCAAATTAGGCGCTACGACGACTACTGCAAGGCCAATGGACTAAGTGATTTGAAGTCGTGCCAGTGGAGTCGCTATTCGCAGTGGACTTTCACAAAAATCAAAGAAGGTGAAGCTAACTACTTCATAACATTCGCGCCAGATGACTCTAAAGGATTTTACTCAGCGAGTCGTTGGACGTTAAGCGATGACGATGTCATTTCGATTCGAAAAGAGATTGCCGAATACAATCAAAAACTATGCCCAGTAAAGAACCTATCCCGAGACATTTCACAGTCATCGCCGATCTCGAGTACCTGCGAGTATGTCCCTCACCATTTTTGTTCTGTCAAACCTGATGGCCCCCAAGGTCTTGTGAGCGACGGTATAGGCAGCCACACTGTAGCGTTGGCCAGCGAATGCATTATTCCTCGGCTCGCCGCTGCTAAGCCCTATTTGAAGCAGTTGTCGGCGCTGGTTGGCCAGCATGATCAAGCCAAGAATCATCGCTGGCTATATTTCCTCGCTGTCGCCGCTGCGGTTGGTGCAAAAGTGGCCTTGGCCACCACCAAGCTATGCCTGATTGATGCGCGACCCGTAGCTGACAGGCGTCGCGTCTTTCGCGCGGCTCGACTCCGCATAAGCCAGGGCGTGCATTTACTGAAACGCCTACTGGTCGGTTCAGGCCGATGGGTAAGTTACGTTGCAATGCGTACATCCAACCTCTTCAAGCGGGGATAGCAAGAGGAGCTCTGGACCATGCTGCAAGTGACAATCATTGGCTGTTAGCTCTGATCTGCGAAGGGCAACTATGGGTCGATAGCTGCCACTCATGGCGAGCAGCTAACGGCCAACAGGAGCCCTTCGTCAAAGTCAGTTCATGGCCTTTTTTGCTTTTCCTAAACGACGGGTATGGGTTAAGGCCATCTCATGATGGACGAATCGGCTGTGGGCGTCCGAGTAGCGGGTGCCTCCGGCCCAGGAACTCAATCTTGTGTCTACGAGAATCAAGGTGTGCTTGCTGCTAGCGCTCGTAATGCGAGATCGAGTGTCAGGTTCGTATGCCATATTCGGATGAGGCCCAACCACCGCTGTATAGCCATCATCGAGCCATCATGTCATCATGCTGCTCATACGGCTATTGAATCGTGCCCCCTACATTATCGCCAGCTGTAAATACATTTAAATTAAAAGGATTTAAAATGCTTCAAAATTTGAAAATCGCTCTCCTTACGAAAGAACAAAACGTATGGTTCATACGCGCAGAAAAAGGAAAATATGCTAAACACTTTCGAGCCGGGGGTGTGATAGCAATCGAGCATTTGGAGAGGGCGTATAGTGGAAATATTCCCAGCGCGCTACCTACCGAAGAGTTTCTTAAGTTACAACTATTAGCAAATGAAAAATATAGCGAATTTCGCGACAGCACAGACGGAAAAGAGAGTCGCAAGCTTAATAGAGCTGGATTCAATATTTTAAGTCAGATTAGACGGTTTTCAAATGAAATCAAGTGTGGAGACCTTATAGTTACGCGAAACGAAAAGGATGACGGCTATAGTTTCGGAATCTGCAGTGATACTATTCCTTATATCGACCACACCCCTATACGCATACCAAC
>NZ_JBICKA010000057.1:0-1138 GCF_043103635.1 Pseudomonas sp. yb_9
CTCATATTTTTCGGCCTAGCGCCTCGGCTGCACGGCCGACGCTCGCCAAGATGTCATCGGCCTTTCGATGCCAGCGAAAGGGTCGAGGGTTGGCGTTATGAGTGGACAGATAGTACTCAATAGACTCCTCCAGATCCTTCACGCTGGTATGTGCCTGGCGCTTGATCCACTTCTCGCTCAGCGTCGAAAAAAAACGCTCCACCAGGTTCAACCAGGATGCCGAAGTAGGTGTGAAATGCACTTGGTAGCGCGGATGCCCTGCCAACCACGCTTTCACTTTGTCGGTCTTGTGTGTCGCGTAGTTGTCCATTACCAGATGAACAGGCATGTCCTCTGGTACGTTGGCGTCCACCTCTTTGAGGAACGCGAGAAACTCCGTACTTCGATGGCGGCGCTTCAATCTTCCGATTACTTCGCCTGTAGCGATGTCCAGCGCCGCGAACAACGATGTGGTTCCGTGGCGCTTGTAGTCGTGGGTGCGAGTGCTGGGTTTTCCGGGTGCAAGAGGTAAGCCTGGCTGGGTACGGTTCAGCGCCTGGATCTGGCTTTTCTCGTCGATACATAGCACCAGGGCCTTGTCGGGCGGGTTGAGATAGAGCCCAACAATGTCATGCACCTTGTCGACGAACAGCGGATCGGTCGAAAGCTTGAAAGTCTTTTCTAGGTGAGGCTTGAGGCCGAAGGCATGCCATATCCGCATGACGCTGGCTGGAGAAATCCCGGTTGCCTGACTCATCGAGCGAGTGCTCCAGTGACTGGCATCTTCGGGTTTGGATTGCAGTGCCTGATTGACCACGGCCTGTACTTGTTCATCGGTAATGCTGCGAGGCCGGCCTGAACGATGTTCGTCATTTAAACCATCAAGTCGCAGCCGACTGAATCGCACTCGCCAACGCGAGACCGTATGTACGCCGATGCCGAGTCTGCGGGCGATCGAGGTACCCGACTCTCCACCTGCGCACGCCAAGATGATTTCGGCCCGAATGCGCGATTCAGCAGGGCCTTTACGCTGTCGAGAGCGACGAAGCAGTTCGAGCTTTTCTTCGTCGCTCAGCTCAATCGGGGCTGCAGGTCGGCCGGTTTTCATATCGTTGCTCCACGGCATTTCTGATCCTGAAAGCCTAGACCAAAATATGAG
>NZ_JBICKA010000058.1:0-153258 GCF_043103635.1 Pseudomonas sp. yb_9
CTGCGTGAGCGCGCGCTGGCGGTGTAATGCTTGACAGGTACGGCGCCACCTCAAGGCTGGCGCCGCACCCTGGAGCGGCTTGCGCTCCCGCCTTCCGTTCAGTAAACCCTTCTCTCAGCGATCAACCAGGGCCTGCAGACTGGTCAGGATGCTGTTCGCGTCATAGGGCTTGCGGGTTACGGGCACATCCTTCAGATGCTCGGGAATGCTGATGCCGTCACCATAGCCGGTAGCGAACAGAAACGGAATTTGCCGGCGCTGCAGTTCATCGGCGACGGAAATCGACGTCCCTGTTCCCAGGTTCACATCCAGTATCGCGGCGTCCGGTGTGCGGCTGCTAATCAAACGCATGGCCTCATCCTCGGAGCTGGCGGTCATCACGTCCTTGATCTGTGCATCGTTGAGAATCTGCTCAAGGCCAACCGCGATCACCAACTGGTCCTCAAGGATCAGCACGCACAAGCCCGTCCGGGCGGCAAAGGCATCGGCTGCACGGGTAACCGGCGCGGCCGTGCTCGCAGGCTCGGCCGCTTCGGCCACGGACAGGTGTTTTGCAGGAATTCTGAACAACCCTTGCACGCCTTCGGGGTGATATTCCACTGCGCTGGTGCCACCCAGATCAAACGGAATACTGCGTTCTATCAGCACCGAGCCAAAGCCATTGCGGCTGGGCGGGCGCACCGTTGGTCCGCCGCTTTCACGCCAGGTAATGCTGCAGCCGTTGCTGGCGTCGATGGCCCAGCTCACGGCAAGCTTGCCGCTCGCCCACGACAGCGCGCCGTATTTGGCAGCATTGGTTGCCAGTTCGTGCAGCACCAAGGCCATGACCGAATAGGCGCGGGCATCCAGGATAACGTTCGGGCCTTGCAGTTCAATCACTCCGGCGGCGGTGCGGTAGGGTGAAAGCTCTGCCTCCAGCAGCTTGGCCAGTCGCCCGCCACCGTCACCGCGTACCACCTGGTCGTGAGCGAGGGAGAGCGCATGGATGCGCCCCTTCAATGTCGCCACGTAGTCCTGCAGTGTCTGGCTCTCCGAGGTCGGGTGGGCAACCAGCGCGCCAATCAACGACAGGATGTTCTTGACCCTGTGGTTGAGCTCTTCATTGAGGATGCGCTGGCGCACTTCTGCCTTCGAACGCTCGCTGGCCAGCAACTCGCTGTTATGCAGCACCACCTCGACAATCGCGGTACGGATGGCGTCGCCAAACTGGCGGTCCTGCTCGGTCCAGGGTAGTGACTGCTGGTGAACGGTTTCTTTCCAGATCGCGAAGCTCTTGCGTGGTGTCAGGCGGTCGCCCAGTGCGCCGCTGTCATAGGTCTTGTTCGGGTCCCCGGCCCAGTCGAGTGTCTCGACCACTTCCTTGCGGAAGAAGATCAGGTAATCCCTCGGCTGCTGCGACATCGGTATGATCAGCACACCCGACACATCGGTAAAGTACGCGTGGGCCGCAGGCAGTACCATCGACAGGCGGTTGGACGCCCAGGTGCGGCCAGAGCTGACGATATCTGCCAGGCGCAGCAGGTCGGGCACCGCCGAGTTGGGCGGCGTCAGCCCGCCGGATGACCAGCGGCCTTGCAGCGACATGCCGATGCCGTCGCAGGGGATCAGCGACATAAGCTGGGGCAGGCGCGCACGGAAGAACCCATCGATGTCTGCAGCCTGGTTGGCGTCAAGCAGCATACTGTCCAGCGCTTTGTGAACGTGCACGGCGGCTTCAAGCTTTTGCCGGCTGCGCAGGGTCTCGATATGCAGCGAGAAGAATTCGCCGAACATTTCCGCCGCCACACGTTGCCCCATGGCCAGTGTGCGCGGTGCGTAGTGGTGGCAGGCGATCATCCCCCATAGCTCCCCATTGACGATGACCGAAATCGACATGGAGGCCCCCACGCCCATGTTGCACAGGTATTCGCAATGGATCGGCGAGACGCTGCGCAAGTGCGCATAGGAAAGGTCTAGCGGCTCGCCCGAGGGGTCGAGCACGGGGTCGATGGCGACCGTCTTGAACTGGGCATCCGAGATCACCCGGATGGGGTTGCGCAGGTAAAGTGCGCGGGCCTGCTGGGGGATGTCGGAGGCCGGGAAGTATTGGCCCATGAAGCTTTCAAGGTCGCTGCGCCTGGCCTCTGCAACCACTTTGCCGGCGCCGTCGGTACCCAATTGGTAGATCATCACCCGGTCGTAACCGAGCACGGCCCGGACATAGCGGGCAGCATCGCGGAACAGCTTGCTGGTCTGGTCGATTTCGCGCAGTTGGGCGATCAGCGTGCGGGCCAGTTCGATCGGCTCGGCAATGCTCGCACCAGCGGGTTCGAACTCGAGGATAGCCGTGCCTTTGAACAAGTGGGCGGCAATGTCGACAGCCTCGCCGCTGGGCAGCTTCACACCGAAGCTGAGCGCCGGTCGCGAGGCCTCCCGGGTGCGGGCCAGCGCGTTGCGCAGGGTGTGCGCCACCTCATCCCCGAGCACCGCATGCAGCTTCTGGCCGTTGATGTCGCTTGCTACGCCCAGCATTTGTGAAGCATTGGCCGAATGACGCAAAACGACGGTGGCTGAGGCATCACAGGCCAGCAGGCAGCCATGGGGCTGGATACTGCCGGGTATCTGAATAGGCTCGCGGTCGCAGTTGGTCAGGTTTACTTGGGGGTTGAATGTCATTGGCCGTGCCTGTGGGGGATGAGGAGGCTGCCAGCAGGGCCGCCAACGTCAGCCTAGCAGGCAGCCGGCCTTTGGCATAGCGAAGCGAATGGGCTGGAAAGCCCAGGGTTGATGCCTACGTAGGCAGTCGCCAGGAAAGGACGAGAAGGCGGCATGTGCCGCCTTTTACCTGTGGAGTACAGATGTGCTCTTGTCGATAGGCCTTGAAGGCAAGCGGCGATCAATGGTCTCATCCGCACCTGAGCCAACTGGTATTGAACGATGACCCGCCCGCTGTTTGTTTCCATCGATGGGCCTAAAGGCACCGGCAAGACCACGCTGCTGGAGGCCGTCACCCAAGCCCTGAGGGTGGACGGGAAAAAGGTGATTCGCCTTTGCGAAAAAAAGAGCGATCCCTACCGGGGCGAAACCATGGCGCTGGTCAACAAGCTTGCCAGAACCCCGTGCCGGGATCTGGAATTCAAGGTGTGCGAGCGCTTCGCTGAAAGCCGCGCCTGGATTTCTCGGCACGTACTGCCCAAGCAGCCAGCAGACAGCATCGTCCTGATTGATCGCTGGTACCCCTCTGACGCCGCGTTTCGCCGCACGGTGCCGTTTGACCAGATCTTGCGATTGAACCTCGACCTCAGCGTGCAAGTGCCAGATTTGCATGTCGGGGTTGTCACTGCCCCTGAAACCTCGTGGGCAAGGGCTGCGGCACGCACGCGTGGCCTGGGCAGTACGGTGATACACAACCTGGATGAACAGGTGGCCTGCACCGAGGCTTTCGAGCGGGCGCTGGTAAAGCACGGCTGGGTGTTGTGCCGTAATGAAGGGGCCATGGAAGACGCAACGCGGCAGGTGGTTGGCGAGATTGACCGCGTACTGCTAACGCGTTGAGCGCTCGTGCGACCGCAAGCTGGCTTGCCGGCGCAAAGGCCGGCCTGGACAATCATGCGTGGATGATCAGGCGCCCTGGCGGTCGATATCACGGCGCAGGACGACCGACGTGGTAATGTCATCCACCGATTCGTGACGTGCCACGTTGTCGCGTACCTGATTGAGGTCGTCGATTGTCCGGGTTTCTACCTCAACCACCAGATCAAGCTGCCCACTCACCGAGGAAACCCGCCGCACGCGTGCGTCCGTCGCCAACTGGTCGAGCAGCCCCATGGCAGGGGTGCGCTGCAAGGTCACCAGCAGTATCGCGCGTATGACATTGGCGTCTATTTCGCCGATATCTGCACGGTATCCACGAATGATTCCGCTGCGCTCAAGGTTGGCCACACGTTCGGTCGTGGCGCTTCTGGAAAGGCCTATGCGGCCGGCTAACGCCTTCAGCGCAATGCGCGCGTCCTTCGAAAGTACTTCAAGAATCTCACGATCTTTTGCGTCCAGTTCACGCATTGCACCACCTGATAAGCTCGCCGTCTTTATGCCGGTCGGTACCGGCATAATGCCTGTCGATCCCGACCGTATGCAGGGTGTCGGTTTCGGCAGTGCATGACAAGCTATTGAAAAACAATTTGCTCGCTCGGAACGTGATGATATGACAGACCTTTCCCACCCGGCACCTCGGTTTTCGGCAAGCGATGCAGAGGGCCTCGCAAAAGATTTCTTCAATGTCACCGCTACGGCAACCCCCCTGGACGGGGAGCGTGACCGCAATTACCGGTTGGATACGGGCGTCGATGCGGGCTGGATACTGAAAATCGTCAATGCCAGTGAGCCCCGGGTAGAAAGCGAGTTTCAAACCGCGCTGCTCGATCATCTGGCCGTGCATGGCGCGCACCTGGGTGTGCCTCACCTTCGGGCCAGTGTGGCGGGTGACTACCTGCCATCCGTGGCCAGCGCCACAGGTGAGCAGCATGCTGTGCGCCTGGTCAGCTGGTTGGCCGGCACGCCGCTTGCCGAGGCCAAGCGCTCTTTCGCGCTGATGAGCAACTTTGGCCGGGCACTCGGTGAACTTGACCGCGCCCTGCAGGGGTTCATGCACCCGGGTGCCGTCCGTGACCTGGACTGGGACTTGCGCCATGCCGCACGCTCCCGTACGCGTTTGCACCACATTAAAAGCCCCGAGCGCCGGGCCATTGTCGAGCGTTTCATCACCCGGTTCGAACACACTGTACAGCCCAGGCTGGCATCACTCAGGGCGCAGGTGATCCACAATGACGCCAACGACTGGAACATCCTGGTCGATGCCGAAACCACCCGCCATGTGACCGGCTTCATCGACTTTGGCGATGCCGTACACACCGTGCTGATTGCCGAGGTCGCGATCGCCAGTGCGTACGCCATTCTCGACATGGACGACCCGATCGGCGCTGCCGCAGCGCTGGTGGCCGGATTCCATGAAAAGTACCCATTGCAAGCGCAAGAGCTTGACGTGCTGTTCAACCTGATTGCCATGCGCCTGGTCATCAGCGTTACTTTCTCCGCTTCCCGGCACGATCAGACAGAAGACAACCCCTACCTGGCGATCAGTGAAGCGCCAGCCTGGCGCCTGCTGGAACAGCTTGATTCGATGAATCCACGGCTGGCTACAGGCATCCTGCGCAAAGCCTGTGGTTTCGATGCCGTCGAGGGGGCGGGTGCAGTGCGCCGCTGGATCGCCGAAAACCACACATCATTTGCCGACCTGGTGCGCCCGTCAGCCGCCATCCTCAACAAGGTGATCGCGCCGTTTGGCGACGCCAGCCACGAAATGACCATCGCCTCAGCCGAGCAGCGGCCTGCCGATGCGACGCGCTGGTGGGATGCGTTCTCTACCGCGCACAACGTGCCGCTGGCCATTGGGCCATGGGGTGAGTTGCGTACCATTTATACGGACAGTGCCTTCGAGTCGCGCTTCATCAAGGGGCGGCGCCGTACCCTGCATGTGGGGGTCGATCTGGTGATGCCTGCCGGTACGCCGTTGTACGCTCCGGTCGCCGGTACCGTCAAAAGCGTTGAGGTTGAACCCGACCCGCTGGGCTATGGTGGGCTGGTGATGATCGAGCACAGCCCGCCAGGTTGCCCGCCATTTCTGACCCTGTGGGGGCACATGGCCCACGAGGCGCTCGACCGCTTGAAGGCCGGTGACAAGCTCGAAGCCGGCGACCTGGTGGGCTACATGGGCACCGATACTGAAAACGGCGGCTGGATTCCCCACCTGCACCTGCAGATGACCACCGATACGCAGCTGAGCGCGAGTGAGGTCATTGGCGTTGGAGAGCCCGAATACCGCGAGGTGTGGGCTGACCTGTTCCCTGATGCCTCGACCTTGGCCGGCATCCCGCCAGAAACCTACAACCAGCAGGGAATGACCAAGGCCCAGATCATTGCCAAGCGTAAAGCGCTGCTGCTACCGAATTTGTCAATTTCGTACACTGACCCGATCAAGTTCGTCCGCGGCGATGGCGTATGGCTGATCGACAACTTCGGGCGGGCCTACCTGGACTGCTTCAACAACGTGTGCCACCTGGGCCATAGCCATCCCGACGTGGTCGACGCCTTGACCCGCCAGGCTGCACTGCTTAACACCAACACCCGATACCTGCACGACAACATCGTCGAGTACGCCGAGCGGCTGACCGGCACGTTGCCCGAGGGCCTTTGTGTGGCGTCATTCGGCTGCTCGGGCAGTGAAGCCAACAGCCTCATGCTGCGCATGGCACGCAACTACACCGGTAGCGACCAGGCGATCGTGCTGGACTGGGCTTACCATGGCACCACGCAAGAGCTCATCGACCTGAGCCCTTACAAGTACAAGCGCAAAGCCGGCAAGGGCAGGGCGGCGCACGTATACGAGGCGATGGTTCCAGACAGCTACTACGCGCCCGAGCACTGGCCATTGGAGGAACACGGCAAACGGTTTGCCGAGTCGGTAGCAGAGCAGCTGGACGCCATGCGCAAAGCCGGCAAGGGCCCCGGCTACTTCCTTGCCGAGTCGATCCCCAGCGTGGCGGGGCAGGTGTTTCTGCCCGAGCATTACCTCAAGGAGGTATACGCCATGGTTCGCGCCGAAGGTGGGCTGTGCCTGGCCGATGAGGTACAGGTCGGGTTTGGCCGCGTCGGTAGCCACTGGTGGGCGTTCGAGACCCAAGGGGTAGTGCCAGATGCTGTCACCATGGGCAAACCGATTGGTAACGGCCACCCGATGTCGGCGGTGGTGACCACGCGTGAAGTTGCCGATGCTTTCAACAACGGCATGGAGTATTTCAATACGTTCGCCGGCAACCCCGTGTCGTGTGCGGTGGGCCTGGCGGTGCTCAATGCCATCGAGCGCGACCAGCTGAAAGAGAACGCCTTGAGCATCGGCAATTACCTGCTTGAGGGTTTCCGCAAGCTTCAGCAGCAATTCGATGTGATTGGTGATGTACGCGGGTTGGGCCTGTTCCTCGGCATTGTGTTGGTCACGGACCGCTCCTCGAAGGCTCCGGCCACGGCCTTGGCCAGAAAAGTTGCCGATGGCGCCAGAGAACGCGGCGTGTTGATCGGTACCGAAGGCCCGCATGACAACGTGCTGAAAATGCGTCCTTCCATGATTTTCAGCCGGGCCAATGCGGACTTCCTGCTTGATGTGCTGCAAGACAGCTTCACTGCGGCGCTGAAGTAACGCGTTTCAACCGGGCAGGGCGTGCCGATCGGCAAGTCCTGCCCGTGCGTTCAGGCTTTTTGGCGGTCGATATCGCGCCGCAGCACCACTGCAGTCGTGATGTCATCCACTGAATCGTGGCACGCCACGGCGTCGCGCACCCGGTTCAAGTCATCAATCGTTCGTGCCTCGACCTCTACAACCAGGTCGAGTTGGCCGCTGACCGAGGATACCCGTTTCACTTGGGCGTTCTGTGCCAGCAGGTCCAGCAGGCCAAGCGCCGGTGTGCGTTTCAGCGAGACCAGAATGATTGCCCGTATTACGTTGGCATCAATTTCGCCAATGTCCGCGCGATATCCCCGAATGATTCCGCTGCGCTCCAGGTGTAAAACCCGTTCGCTGGTCGCGCTTCTTGACAGGCCGATTCTTGCCGCAAGTGCCTTGAGTGCGACACGTGCTTCCTTGGAGAGTATTTCGAGGATTTCCCGATCTTTGACGTCTAATTCGCGCAATGCTGACACTCCTGTCTGATCGCCGGTAAAGGGCCGTCCGCCCCAATAAAGAGCAGGGAATAGTTAGCCATTTGCTCCTTTTTTGTGCATTGGAAGACACTACTCCAGTTTCTCCCAGGATCGAAGTGGCGCCGGCATTATGTCGGTCGATTCCGGCAATGTGCCAGTCCGACACGCACTTTGCAGGGTGATTTCAAGGTTTCAGTGTGCAAAGCTTTCTGTGAAGGATGGGGCCTAAGAGCCCGGAACAATAAGAAATACAAACTTCCAAGGAGTGCCTCGATGCTGGCAAGAAAAACCAGAATGCTACTGGCTTCCACCGCAGTAGCGGCTGTCGCCTTGTGCTCTAAAGGTGTGGCATACGCCGACGACTTGCAGGCTGTTCAAGCGTCGAACGTGTTACGGGTGGCAATGAGCGGGCAGTATTCTCCCTTTAGTTTTGCTAATGAAAAGAATGAAATTGTCGGTTTCGACGCCTCCATCGGAGAAGCACTTGCCCAGCGCCTGGGCGTGAATATAAAAATCATCACCACACCGTTTGACGGCATTATTGCAGGGTTACTGGCCAAGAAGTATGACGCTGTCATCGCCTCGATGACCATTACCCCCGAGCGCCTTAGAGCCGTTGACTTCGTCGGACCGTATTACCATGCGGGCCGTACCATTGGTGTCAAGGAAAGCTCTCCGATTAAAGAACTTGATGACCTCAAGGATGTTACCGTCGGCGTCACGTTGGGTGATTCGCATGACAAATGGGCGCGTGCGCGCGGCAATCTCAAAGTGCGCACTTATAAAGGCCTGCCTGAAATGCTGGTCGACCTGGATGCCGGCCGTATCGATGCGGTGGTGATGGACAGCATCCCGGTCATGGTTGCGGTAAAGGAAACCGGGCAAAAAGTGCGGATCATCAGTTTGCCGGACGAGCAGGGTGGCCGCGAGGGTCTGGGCATCGCCATTCGCAGAAACAACCCTGAATTCAAGGCCCAGTTGCAGAAGGCTCTGGACGAGATTCTGGCAGATGGCACGTACAAGGAAATTTCAATGAAATGGGTGGGCAGCGACATTCGCTGAAGCGCACCAGGAATGGCCTGGCCGGCAGGCTGGGCCGGGTTGGCAGACTTTTTGTGAGTGGTTTCATGGACCTGTCATTAATCCATCGCACTTACCCCTTTTTTCTGGAAGCCGCTTGGGTCACCGTGCAGATCTCATTGCTTTCATTACTACTTGGCCTGGTTATCGCCATTGCGCTGGTGACCTGCAGGTTATCGCCGTTCATTATCCTGCGGTGGGCGGCAAGTCTGTACGTCAGCGTGTTTCGCGGCACACCCTGCCTGGTGCAGTTGTTCATCATCTATTTTGGCGGACCACAAATAGGCATAGAACTGGAGCCGTTCGCTGCTGCGGTAATCGGTTTGGGCATGAACATCGCGGCCTATATGTCAGAGTCCATTCGAGGTGCAATCGTCAACGTTGATCCAGGCCAGGAGGAGGGTGCACGGTCGATTGGATTCAGCCGTAGGCAAACATTGTTATTCATCATCGTTCCCCAGGCACTGAAACTCATGATCCGGCCGCTTGGCGTCAATGCCATTGGCCTGATCAAAGGCTCCGCCTTGGTGTCGGCCATTTCGGTGGTTGAACTGACATACACCGCACAGCGCTTCATCAGTTCAACGTACAAACCATTCGAAATATTCATGGTGTCGGCGTTGCTTTATATCGTCATGGTCTACGCGGTCAAGTATCTGGTGGAAGTGCTGGACAAGCGATACGCGACCAAGTGAGGGGTTGGCAGTGGAAGGATTAAACCTGAGTGTCATCGCACCTTATTACGACATGCTGGCGACCGGGCTGTGGTGGACGGTTGTCATGTTTCTCTGCAGCAGTGTCATCAGCCTGGTCGTGGGTGTGCTAATTGCGCTGATCGACTTGTATGCGCCTCACGTCATGGCGCTGCCTGTGCGTTTCATGACCTGGCTGTTGATGGGCACGCCATTGCTGTTGCAACTCTATTTGATCTACTACGGGCTGGTTCAGGTGGGTATCGATATTCCGGCGCTGGCTGCGGGAATCATCGGGCTCAGCCTGCATTTTGCCGTGTACAACGCCGACGTGATCAAGTCCGGTATCGAGGCGGTTGACCCGGGCCAGATAGAAGGCGCGCGTTCAATCGGCCTGAGCAAGGCCATGACCCAGCGCTACATTATTGTCCCGCAGGCGCTCAGAAAAACCATCGCGCCATTGGGAAACAACCTCATCGTGTTGCTGAAGGACACGTCGCTGGTATCGATCATCGGTATTGCCGAACTCGTCTACAGCGCCCAGCTGGCCGTCAGCGAAACGTACAGCCCGTTTGAGTTCTACATCGCCGTCGCGGTGATCTACTACATGGCCAACCTGGCGCTCGAAGCCGGGTTGCATCTTATTGAAGCAAAGGTCGAGATGTCACGATGAACAACAACGCTATGGTAGAAGTGAAGGGCGCTCGTAAAGCCTACGGTACCCTTGAGGTACTCAAGGGGATCGATCTGTCGGTATCGCGTGGGCAGATTTTCGCCATCATCGGCCCAAGCGGTTCGGGCAAAAGTACCTTGCTACGCTCGATCAATCATCTCGAAGTGCTTAATGGTGGTGAAATCTGGCTTGACGGCGCTCAGGTCAATCAACCCTTGAAAGGCCGCGCCTTTGAGCAGCATATCAACAAGGTGCGCCAGCAGATGGGCATGGTGTTTCAGCACTTCAATCTGTTTCCGCACCTCACGGTCTGTGAAAACATCGCGATAGGGCCTGTGAAGCTCAAAGGCTATTCGAAACGTGCGGCCAGGGAGCTGGCCCTGGAGTACCTGCAGAAAGTCGGGCTGGGCAACAAGATCGACGAGTTCCCGTCCCGGTTGTCCGGCGGGCAAAAACAGCGCGTGGCCATTGCCCGGGCCTTGGCCATGCAACCCAAAGTGATGTTGTTCGATGAAGCAACCTCGGCACTGGACCCTGAGCTTGTGGAAGAAGTGAACCTGGTAATGAAACAGCTGGCGGCCGAACACATGACCATGCTGATCGTCACGCATGAAATGCGCTTTGCCGGTGAAGTGGCCGATCAGATCGTGTTCATGGATGGCGGGGTTGTTGTAGAGCAAGGTGCACCCAGTGAGATGCTGAGAAATCCCGTTCAAGACCGCACCCGGGCTTTTCTGAAAAAGCACCTGCATAACGACTGATGTTCAGGTGCTGACGTGCATTTCAGGCGGAGGTTAGCGCCGGCGAAGTGTTACAGAGCGGAAGCATAATATATTATTTAACAAGTGGGCGATGTCATATGTTCATAACACGCTCGCACACCCATCACGGCCGGCTCAAAAAGCTCAAAATGAATGTGCTTGTTTATCGATTAATGTTCACGAGGTTTTCCGCTCGTCTGGTCGATTCGACTTTTGGCAGCTACCTAAGCGATGGCTGGCGGCTAGGGCCTGAACGGCGGCCCTTTTCTATAACGTGCGAGCAGCCTTAGCCAAGTACGTGATCCAGGCGTTTCGCGCAGCAGTTGATCCGGGGCGGGAGCGAGCACCAGAATATGTGCTTATGCTGCAGCAGCCTGTTGACTTGCCCGTAGGCGCGCAGTGGAGGAGCGAGGGGCAGAGCGCCCCGTCGTTCGACGAGAGTGATCGTCCAATCGCCTGTTAAGCCTTTGACCCCGCCGGGTACCTCAGTGCTAATACTCCAATTGGACACTGTGGCAGATCTCAGTGAGGGTCGTAGTCAAAGCGGCAAGCAGCTAGTGATTCGGTCGGACCATACTCACCATAACGTCCTCTGCTTCGCCCCTTTTCCGAGATCAGATGCAGGTGCTTACGAGCGCGAGAGCTCAATACATACAGGAGCTTGTTCGCCGCAATTTGTCCATTCGGGTCATTGAAGTGCGGCACCATACCTTCCAGCAGTCCAAACGCGATGACAACGTCGAACTCGGCACCTTTGACACCATGGATGGTGGAAACCGTGATACCAGTTCGTTCACGAAACACTTTCTTGAAGAATGAAACGTGGTTGATAAAGCTCGCTCCGTCCTTCTGAAGCCTCTCTATTCTAGCGGCCGAACTACTGAAAAATGCCTCTCGGTGAGTCGAGAGCGCAGGGAAGGCGTACTGAGAAATATCGAGTCTCTTGAGCAGATCGGTGAAAGCCTGGTCCAGATAGCGAAGTCCATCCGTTTCATCAACTGAGAGCGCATTGCTTTCCCGCAGCAAGGCGCGTGGTGTTAGCCGTGTGGTGTCGACGCCAAAGCTATCGAGGTCTTTGATTACGTCGCTTGCCCAGCGCAATCGCCTAATGAGCAGGCTCGGAGAGGACTCCGTCAGCACGATCTTGGAGAGCTTGAACCAGAAGTTATCGATGTTGTTGCTGAAAGGGACAAGACCTGGGCCGTCGAACTGCTGGTCGGGTAGCATCGCCACCAGCTTGCGCGTCGTTGAGGCCAGCAAGACCCATTGTGGAGCGAGAACGCAAATATTTTCGGGTGTGTTGCCGTCGGAGAGGCTTGCCTGAATCAACCTGACAATCTCGTCATGCACGTCGCTTCGTGTCGCATCCTGATTGTAGGTCACCTGGCTGCGAAACGTGGCATGTTTGCCTGCGCCGTTGATACTTGTCTCATGCACCTTAAAGTTCGAAAAGTAGTTGATGATTCGATTGCTGGACCGGTAATTGAGGCTGAGAGCCAACTCCTTGATCGGGATCCCAGCTCGGGTACGGAACTCCTCCACCGGCATCGCGTAGCCACCCAGTGTGCCGTAGATGGCCTGATTCGGATCGCCTACGATGAGCGTCTTGGTATGTCCGCAGCCTGCACGAAGAATGGACGCCACGAGACTGTACTGGATCTGTTTGGTGTCCTGATATTCATCCACGAGGATGTGGGAAAACACTCGTGACAGCAGAACTGCGATATGGGTTCTGTCCCGCACCAAGGTGTAGGCGTGCCAAAGAATCAGTTCGAAGTCGATCTGTCGATTCGCTGAAAGCTCATCGAAGTATGCATTCAGAACCTGTTGAATAATAGGGTGCTTTCGACTGTCTGGACAGCCAAGCTGATACCCCGTCTCGGTGACGTAATAATCGCAATCCCAGTGAGTGACACCTTTATATGGTGCGCATAGCCTCTCCAGTAGGCGCTCGCGATCATGCGTGTCGATCACGCGATAACCCTGAGCCAGGTCGGATGAATAGATGCCGTATGGTTTGAGGATCCACTCGAGGCAGAACGCATGGATCGTACCGATCCATAGGCCCGAGGTGTCGACTCCCAGGTCCTCGATACGTTCTTGTATCTCATCGGCGGCGCGATGGGTGTAGGTAATGGCTACAACGATGCGCTTGTCAGTACGGCGAGATAGCTCGTAGGCAATCTTGTAGGTCAGGGTGCGTGTTTTACCGCTGCCAGGGCATGCAATCAGGAAGATGCTCGACGGCTCGATCACAGCCGCCGCCTGCTCAGGATTGAGGTCCTTCGGATCCCAAGTGAACATCACTGCATTCCCGCAAGGAAGTCGTTGACGGCATCCCCAGGTAGCATGAGGTTGATCGACGCTTTGAGTGTTTCCAAGTTTATATGCCCGTGTACAAAGCGATCCACATCATACAGAAATGCCTTTTTCATCGAAGGATCCACTGGGTTGGATCCGAACCGACACTCCGCGCGATATTGGAAGACTCGGCCAAGAAGGGGGAGGGGGAACGTTCCATGTGCGAAATGAATGGCTTGCAGGATGTAGCCCGGGATCTGGACTTCGGGAGTAATGTATTCAGCGAGCAAGAGAGCGAACCATCCTTTGCCCTCCTGTTTGGCCATTGTCAACGTCCGGCTGCCCATTTGGCTCAACTGCCCTGATTGGAGCTGCTGCTTCGCTAGCGCCCTGGTGTCATCGTCTTTGTAGACTTCTGGAAGGGTTTGAACGACGGCTTCATGGTTACCGGCAGCGACAAAGTCGACCTCGAAGGTGTGTTTGGCGTAAAAGGTTTCGAGCCATGGATTTCCCGCAGTGAATGCCGTCAAATCGGCCTGCCGTTCTAAACCGGCTTTCTGTGATCCAGCGGCTTTGGCTTTTCTCTTCGTCATGGCCTCTGTATCAGTTGCCTGAATGGTGATGTCGAAGAACGCCTGGTCCAGGTCCGTGACGATGGCGCATCGCTTTCGAATGCGCAGGTTGTGGAACAGGACGGCTACGTTTTTGAAGCCTGTACTACGAATGTTGATGACGCTAATGCCCAACTCGTCAACGCTTACCCCCAGCACTTGCTTAAGGAGGATTGGTATCAGAATTTCCTCCACATCACCTTCGACGAGTATCACGCTTTTGGCGAAGAGCAGGTTGCTACGCACCGCATCCAGGTAGCGGTGGATGCTGTTGATCTGAGCGGGCTCCAGCCCTTTGGCAGGCTGGTAGGCCTCACAGAGCGCACCATGACGTCCCAGGATGTTGACGTTGCTGACATTGCACACTTCGGAGATGTGAGTGGAGTGGGTGGTGTAGATGATCTGCGCGTCGCTGTACGCGATGCGGTCGAACAGAGTTTTCTGGATGTGGGTATGGATGTGCGCTTCTGGTTCCTCGATCAGGAGGAAGTTAGCCATAGCCATCTTTTCGCGCTGGTATTTGAACTCGAGCAGCTTGAGCGTCAGGTAGATGAGGTTGGCACCGCCCAGGCTCAACTCATGAATCGCGCCCTCATACCCCTCTTCTGATTCGCCCACGAAAAGCCGAAGAGACTGGAAAAGCTTGTCGGCTTCTTCCGGCAGGTCGGATTTGATCGAGAGTGACGCTGGTGAGTAGGTTTCACCCGCGGCGTCCTTGATGGTCTCGCGAATATGATTACGAACCGACTGAACGTCCTCCAGATCCTCGATGGAGGTGTTGAGTTCGCGGACCATCTCGGTGATGGGCTCCATCGAGGCGGGGTTGATCTGCCCACTCTTGCTCTTGAGCAGGGTAAGCAACGGGTTCGTACGGTTGTTGTGGAACTCGGCAACCACGTCTCGCAAAGCCTGGATGAAGGTCAGCGATACCTCTTTGGTAACGGAGAGAAAGCCCGGCACCTTCGACCCGATTTCCGGAAACTCCGTTTCTGATGAGAAGTCACACAGCTCGAAATCGCCAACGAGTTCTTTGTAGACTTTGGGGTCGCTGAAGTCCGCCTCGCTTCGTCCTGTGAAAAGCGTTTCGTAGTCGTTGGTCGTAATCGTGCTGCGGATTTGCGCTAGCTCGTCTTTATCCCAGATATTGAGCGCAGCGAACTTCGATCGTATTTCTTTCTTCGGGCGGAAAATGAGGTTGTAGGTCGCCTTACGAACGGTGGGCTCGTCCAGCACTGCTGCACCGTGGAGGAACAGCGCCTGCACGGACTCGTCGGTACTGATCTCCTCAAACTCCACACTAATAATGATCCAGTGACCCTGCCATTGGCCAAGGGAGCGGCTGAAATCAGACTCTTCCAGACGGTAGGCAGCCCGCACCATCGTGTCGTCTAGCAGGAGGCGGATTGCCCTCAGGATGTTCGACTTACCGGAGCCATTCTCTCCGATGATGGTGTTCACTCCCTTGTGAAACCGGAGAGACGTGTTCTTGAAGTTCCTGTAGTTGACCAGGGTTAGTTTGGAAATGTGCATGTTTCTCCGGCCTGCCGCTCCTTGAGCAGCCATGGTTAATTGCTGGCGATCATAGCGCACTGGATCCAATGCCACGACTGGTGTGATGACTTGGGTGGCCTACGCTTGGATCGGAATAGGGCGGGACGGTTTGGTAATCTGCTTCAACTCTTGCAAGCCATCACGTCATCTGGTGATGAGCTTCACTAATGAGGTCTGTGTCTTGTCCGTCGGGCGGCTACACTGTTTTGAACCAAGAGAGTTCAAAGGCGGAGGAAAAGCGCTACACAGCAAGCTTGGAGAGTGTCTAGAAAGCCCGGGGCGATTCAGGTCACGGGTGTGCGGATCTATCGGTGGCAGAGATGCCGTTGCAGTTGTGCCGATTCGGGCGACCAGATTATCCGCCTGGCGACCGCTTTGGAGCCAGAGGGTGTAACCGTCCAGCAGTGCCAAAATCGTCTCGAAGTGACAGGCCATGATGGCCTCATCGATATCAAGCTCCCGGCTTTCGGCATAGGTGTAGAAAGCCTGGATCGCACGCAGGTGCGCTGCGACGGTGTTGTAGGCACGATGCTTGAATCTGAGCTGGACGTAGATAAATGGGACCAGCTTGGGCAAGGGCGCCGCTGAACCATCCTGCACAAGCACTGGCACGCGCTGGCCTGACGAGAAATGAGACTGAACCAGCTTCATTGGCAGACACCTCATTCAAGGTCTCGCCATGAACAAGAAATACATGGCCCGTTGCAAGACTAGTCATCCAAACCGAATTCGTCGAATCAGTACCTTACAAGGCTCATGAACATTTATCACATAGCCTGTCGTTTAACATAATATGCATTATGGGGCTATTTGATATTTCAAGCGGCACCGTGGAGTGCCAGATGCTAAGCCAGCTCAAGCGCCTGGATTATCCTTGCCGGCGAATTCGTTGACCCAGGTTAAGGTTGGGTACCTGTGCCTTGATTAAAATCCGGGCTACGCACCCTTACGGGGAATCTGGCATGACGATTATCGTAACCGGCGCTGCAGGCTTCATCGGCAGCAATCTCGTCCAGGCACTTAACCGGCGTAACGAAACGGAGATCATCGCCGTCGACGACCTGACCGATGGCGACAAATTCCGTAACCTGGCCGACAGTGAAATCGCTGATTACCTGGACAAGGACGATTTTCTCGATCGTTTTGCCCGTGGTCAGTTTGGCAAGGTTCGCGCGGTGCTGCACCAAGGCGCATGTTCGAGCACCGTCGAGGCTGATGGTCGTTTCATGATGGACAACAACTACCGGTACAGCCACGAATTGCTTGTATCTGCGCAGCACCAGCAAACGCCGTTCTTATATGCGTCGTCGGCAGCTGTGTACGGTGCAGGACGAGATTTTCGCGAACAGCGCGAATGCGAGCGACCGCTGAACGTTTATGGCTATTCCAAATTCCTGTTCGATCAACAGGTACGCCGTCAATTGACTACAGCACGCAGCCAGATCGTCGGTTTGCGTTATTTCAACGTGTACGGCCCCCAGGAACAGCATAAAGGCGCCATGGCGTCAGTGGCCCTGCACTGCTTCAACCAGTACCAGGCCCAAGGAAAAGTGACGCTGTTTGGCCGTTATGGTGATTATCCCAGCAGTGGCCACCTGCGTGATTTCGTCTCGGTGGATGATGTGGTCAAGGTCAACATGTTCTTCCTTGATCACCCGCAATCAAGCGGCATCTTCAATGTCGGCAGCGGTCGCGCCCAGCCTTTCAATGACGTTGCGTTGGCTGTAATCAATCGGCTGCGTGAGCAACAAGACCAACCCCCGTTGTCACTTGAGACGGCCTTGCTCGAAGGTGTACTGGAGTACTGCGAGTTTCCGGATCATTTGCGTGGCAAATACCAGTGTTTTACCTGTGCCGACCTCGAGCGCTTGCGCGCTGCCGGGTACAAGGCACAAACGTTGACAGTCCAGCAAGGCGTGGCCCGCTACTGCGACTGGTTGTTGGGTGTCCAGCGCCCGCCGCCTGCTCCATTCAAGCAAGCGGCGGAAGCTTAACATTGCGAGAAAGTTGGATTGGGCGGCGATTTCTTCTAATGTATAGGTAGAAATTGGCTGGTAATGACCGTTAACTACACTAAATAGTCATTTAGCGTAGTTATATAAAAGGGCGCATAACTGCCCTCTCTTTGCCCTTACGCCAATCCACCAAAACGCTTGTAAAAGCTTTCGTTAACATCCGGCAATGGTCCGTCTGCCGTCTCCAACGCTGCATTCAGCCATTCCTCTGCTTTGGCAAACACCAACCGGTAGAGGTTACGGCACAGCTGTCGTGCGGCCCTTCCCTCCCAGTCCCCTGGCAGTAACTCCTCTGGCAGTTGCGGGTCGCGCAACAGCAACCGGCGGTACTCGTGAATCAGCAGCGTGCGTGCCAGGAAGCAATCTTGCGCATCAAGCACCGTCTGCTCTTTCAACCCCTGCCACAGCGGCCTGAACAGCTGGATGAATTCGCTGTACTGCTGCCCCAGCTCTTCGATACGCCAGCTCTCCCGCACCTGGGCGCGCATGGCTTTTGACGCGAGTACTTCCTGTGTGTGGGTTTCAAAGACGATGCTGTCGTCGCTGGCCTCGAGTTCGCGCAACGTGGCAGCCAGGTCGGCACGGTCTGCCCGTGGGCAACCCAACAGGTTCGGCGCCATTACGCCAAACCCCTGCCACTCCAGTTCTTCACGCAAGGCCTTGCGTTTACCTGCCTCCAGTTGCGACAGCAGCACCAGCGTCCACGCCCCGTCCCAAGCGGGTTGGCTTGGGCTGTAGACGCGTTTGAAGGCTTTCTCGAAGCGCCTGCGACCCGTGCCCGTCAGGCTGTAGTAGCTGCGCCGGCCAACCTTTTCAGCCTTGAGCCAGCCTTCTTTGGTCAGGCGAAAGATCGATGTGCGAATCAGCCGTTCATTGATGCCGATTGGCTCCAGCAGGTTGATCAGGCTACCTAGCCAAACGGTACCGCCGTGGGGCTCGATGGCATCGCCATACAAGGTGATGATCAGGGAACTGGCGCGGATCGGCGTCTGCTCCTGGAAGCGAGTGATCAAGTTGTTCAGTGGGGCGAGATTGCTCATGGGCGAACTGTGCGCGGATAAAGCACCGACTATACCTGTGCGGCGGGCCGCCTGGCCATTGCGTGACGCAACCAGGCTCATGCCGTCGCCTGGCCTTTGGGCCTGATACCTGTGTCTTCCATACGCAGCCGCCCTGCTTCAACCTCGGCCAGTGGCGGGCATTCGACCATGGTGTTCATGCAACGCTGCGCCAGTTGCTGGTATTGCGCAGTGCCGCGCTGCTTCCAGGCCAGCTCCTGCTCGCTCAGGCGCCGTTTCATCTGGGCTGGCGAGCCCATTACAAGGCTTTGAGCTTCGCACTCGAAGCCGGCTTTGACGAAGCTGGTAGCCGCTACGATGCAGCGTGGTGCGATATGTGCACCATCCATCACCACCGCATTCATCCCGATCAAGGTGTCCTGGCCCACTCGGCACCCGTGCAACACGGCGCCATGTCCGATATGCCCGTTGCGTTCTACCACGGTATCGCCGCCCGGAAAGCCATGCATTACGCAGGTGTCCTGCAGGTTGGCACCCTCCTCCAGCACGATACGGCCGAAATCACCCCGTAGCGATGCCAATGGGCCTATGTAGCAACCAGGGCCGACGATGACATCGCCGATCAGCACTGCACTGGGGTGTACGTAGGCTGATGGATGCACCACGGGCGTCAGGCCGTCCAGTCGATAGCAAGGCATGGGAAAACTCCTGAAATTATTTGAAATGCTGTTAGAGCTTGTATCACAAGCAGCTTGGTCGTCAATCGTGTATCGGTTCTCTGATGGGTGGAAAATTGGGGGTAACCTAGGCGATAACGATGACCAATAGTCAGATGAAACGTTTTACCGGAAGGTTATCGATGCCCGTTTTTGAGCTTTAGAAACGAGCAAAGAGATACATAATAGTATTTTTGCCGTTGCACATCGGTATCGCATTATGCATATACTGGCTGCACCTGGTCGTGATCCAGCATCACGCCTTGCAAAAAATAATTCCAAGAAATGCCGGCGCCACGATGTGCCGTGCGTGTAGCCAGAGGAACCCGACATGCCGCGATATCTCGATGTGCAGGCGCCCGAACGTGGCGTTCAGCTCATCACCTTGCAACGGCCTGAGGCCCTGAATGCCCTGTGCACCGAGCTACTGGCAGAACTGGCTGCGGCCTTGCAGCTTGCCGAGGGCGACGAGCAGATACGCGCCGTAGTGATTACCGGCAGCCCCAAGGCATTTGCCGCAGGGGCCGACATCCGTGAGATGGCCGAGCGCAATCTGGTCGGCATTCTCAACGACCCTCGTGTAGCCCATTGGCAAACGATCGCCGCATTCGCCAAGCCGCTGATTGCCGCCGTGAACGGCTATGCACTGGGTGGCGGTTGCGAGCTGGTGATGTGTGCCGACATCGTCATTGCCGGTACCGACGCCCGTTTCGGTCAGCCGGAAATCAACCTCGGCATCATCCCCGGCGCCGGCGGCACTCAGCGGCTGTTGCGCGCTGTCGGCAAGCCGTTGGCCATGCAGATGGTGTTGACAGGTGAAGCGATCACCGCCCGCCACGCCCAGCAGGCCGGCCTGGTCAGCGAAACCACTCAACCGGAATTCACCGTGGAGCGCGCCCTGCAGGTTGCCCGCAGCATTGCCGCCAAGGCGCCCCTGGCTGTGCGCCTGGGCAAGGAGGCGTTACTGAAAGCCGGCGACACCGACCTGGCCAGCGGCCTGCGTTTCGAACGGCATGCGTTCACCCTGCTTGCCGGTACCGCCGACCGCGATGAAGGCATCCGGGCATTCCAGGAAAAGCGCCAGGCCCGCTTCCAGGGCCGCTGACCATTTTTCCCTCGACTGACGGAGTGAGTCTGTCATGACTTACCAGCACATCCTGTTTTCCATCGAGGACGGCGTCGCCCTCCTCTCGCTTAACCGCCCCGAGCAACTGAACAGCTTCAACACCGCCATGCACCTGGAAGTGCGCGAGGCACTTAAGCAAGTACGCCAGAGCAGTGATGCGCGAGTACTGCTGCTGACAGGCGAAGGCCGTGGCTTCTGCGCCGGCCAGGACCTGTCCGACCGCAACGTTGCCCCAGGTGCCGAAATGCCAGACCTGGGCGAGTCCATCGACAAGTTTTACAACCCGCTGGTGCGCACATTGCGCGACCTGCCGCTGCCGGTGATCTGTGCGGTCAACGGCGTGGCCGCTGGCGCCGGTGCCAACATACCGCTGGCCTGCGACCTGGTACTGGCTGCCCGCTCTGCAAGCTTCATTCAGGCGTTCTGCAAGATCGGCCTGGTGCCAGACTCTGGTGGTACCTGGCTGCTGCCGCGCCTGGTCGGCATGGCACGGGCCAAGGCCCTGGCCATGCTGGGCGAACGCCTTGGCGCCGAGCAGGCCCTGCAGTGGGGGCTGATCCATCGCGTAGTGGACGATGCCGCACTGCGTGATGAGGCCCTCACCCTCGCCCGCCAGCTTGCCACCCAGCCCACTTACGGTCTGGCCCTGATCAAACGCGGCCTCAATGCCAGCTTCGACAATGGCTTCGATGAACAGCTGGAGCTGGAACGCGATCTGCAGCGCCTGGCCGGGCGCAGCGAAGACTACCGCGAAGGTGTGAGCGCCTTCATGAACAAGCGCACGCCAGATTTCAAGGGGTGCTGAACATGAGTGCACTCGCAAGCGATGTGCAGGTGGCGGTGATCGGTGCGGGTGCCATGGGGGCCGGCATCGCCCAGGTCGCGGCCCAGGCCGGTCACCCGGTGAAACTGTACGATAACCGCCCAGGCGCTGCTGCCCACGCGGTGGCGGGCATTGATCGGCAACTCACCCGGCTGGTGGAAAAAGGCAAGTTGCAGGCAGCCGAGCACGAAATGATCCGCCTGCGGCTATGCCCGGTCGACACCCTTGAAGCATTGGCTGATGCCGGCTTGGTGATCGAAGCCATCGTCGAGAACCTGCAGGTCAAGCAGACGCTATTGCGTCAGCTCGAAGCCCTGTGCGCCGACGATTGCATACTCGCCAGCAACACCTCGTCGTTGTCCATCACCAGCCTGGCCGCCGGCCTTGCACGCCCGCAACAGGTAGTTGGCATGCATTTCTTCAATCCGGCGCCGCTGATGGCGTTAGTCGAAGTGGTGTCGGGCCTGGCAACCGAACCGGCAGTGGCCTCCTGCATCTACGATACCGCCCAGGCCTGGGGTAAACAGCCAGTGCACACGCGCTCGACACCGGGTTTTATCGTCAACCGTGTGGCGCGGCCTTTCTATGCCGAAAGCCTGCGCCTGTTGCAGGAAGGTGCAGCCGACTGCGCCAGCCTCGATGCACTGTTGCGCGATGCGGGTGGTTTCCGCATGGGGGCGTTCGAGCTCACCGACCTGATAGGGCACGACGTCAACTACGCCGTCACCTGCTCGGTGTTCGATGCGTTCTATGGAGATTTCCGCTTCCAGCCTTCGCTGGTGCAAAAAGAACTCGTGGATGCCGGACGCCTTGGCCGCAAGACTGGCGAAGGCTTTTATAGCTACGTCGAAGGCGCCGAACGGCCAGCACCTGCTGAACTGTGCAGCCTCACCAGCGCCGAAGCCTGCGTCATCGAGGGACACTTGGGTGTCATGCAGCCACTGGTCGAGCGCCTGAGCCTCAACGGCATCGCCGTCACCCGGCGTGCAGGTAGCGGTGTGATCCGGGTCGGCGATGCCACCCTGGCACTGTCCGATGGCCGGCTCGCCAGCCAGCGCGCCCGTGAAGATGGCCTGCGCAACCTGGTTCTGCTCGACCTCGCACTGGACTACAGCACTGCCACGCGAATAGCCATCAGCTGGTCGGCGGACATCACCGAAAGCGCACGCGACCACGCCGTGGCCCTGCTGCAGCGCGCCGGGCTCAAGGTCACGGCGGTCGCCGACCTGCCTGGCCTGGTGGTGCTGCGCACCGTGGCAATGCTTGCGAACGAAGCCGCCGATGCCGTGCTGCAAGGTGTCGGCAGCGCCGCCGACATCGACCTCGCCATGCGCGCCGGCGTCAATTACCCCTGCGGCCCGCTGGCTTGGGCCGGGAATATAGGTATTGCCCACACCCTGCGCGTGCTCGACAACCTGCAGCGAAGCTACGGCGAGAGCCGTTACCGCCCTTCCCTGTTGTTACGCCGCTGCGAAGCCAAAGGAGGCACCCTGCATGACTGAAGTGGAACTGGCACACGCCTGTGCCGACGCCATGTACGCCCGCGACCAAGCCACCCAGAGCCTGGGCATCACCCTGCTGGATGCCGGCCCAGGCAGCGCCAGCCTGCGCATGCCGGTACGTGCCGACATGATCCAGGGTCATGGCACCTGCCATGGCGGCTTCCTGTTCGCGCTGGCCGACTCGGCATTTGCCTTCGCCTGTAACAGCTACGATGAGGCCACCGTGGCGCTGGGCTGCAGCATCGACTACCTGGCCCCGGCGTTGCGCGATGACGTGCTCACCGCCAACGCCAGCGAGGTCAGCCGCAAGGGCCGTACTGGCCTGTACGACGTGCGCATCGATAACCAGCGCGGTGAGCTGGTGGCGATGTTCCATGGCAAATCCTACAAAGTGCGCGGCACCGTGCTCGCGCAGGAGACGCAAGATGAATGAACACAGTCTGCCCGATGCCTTGATCATCGACGCCGTGCGCACCCCTATTGGCCGCTACGCCGGCGCCTTGAGCGGCGTGCGGGCCGATGACCTCGCCGCAATCCCGCTCAAGGCGTTGATCCAGCGTCACCCCGAACTGGACTGGAAAGCCGTCGATGACGTCATGCTCGGGTGCGCCAACCAGGCCGGTGAAGACAACCGCAACGTGGCGCACATGGCCAGCCTGCTGGCCGGGCTGCCACTTGAAGTGCCTGGGACCACCATCAACCGCCTGTGCGGTTCCGGCCTGGATGCCATCGGCAATGCAGCCCGCGCCCTGCGCTGTGGTGAAGCCGGGCTGATGCTGGCGGGTGGCGTGGAATCAATGTCCCGTGCGCCATTTGTGATGGGCAAGTCAGAGCAGGCATTCGGTCGTGCCGCCGAGCTGTTCGACACCACCATCGGCTGGCGTTTCGTCAACCCGCTCATGAATGCTGCCTACGGTACCGATTCGATGCCGGAAACGGCCGAGAATGTGGCGGAACAGTTCGGTATTTCGCGCACCGACCAGGATGCTTTCGCCCTGCGTAGCCAGCACAAGGCAGCGCAGGCTCAGGCCCGCGGCCGCCTGGCCCGGGAAATCGTGCCGGTCGAAATCCCGCAGCGCAAAGGCCCGCCCAAAATGATCGAGCACGACGAGCACCCTCGTGGCGATACCACGCTCGAGCAACTGGCCCGGCTCGGGACGCCTTTCCGTGAAGGCGGCAGCGTAACAGCGGGCAACGCCTCCGGGGTCAATGACGGCGCCTGCGCCCTGCTGCTGGCCAGTAGCGCGGCTGCCCGCCAACACGGCCTCAAGGCGCGCGGCCGTATCGTCGGCATGGCCGTGGCCGGGGTCGAGCCCCGGCTGATGGGCATCGGTCCGGTACCGGCAACCCGCAAGGTGCTGGAATTGACGGGTTTGTCGCTGTCCGACCTCGACGTCATCGAGCTTAACGAGGCCTTTGCGGCCCAGGGCCTGGCGGTGTTGCGCGAACTGGGCCTGGCCGATGACGACCCGAGGGTGAACCGCAACGGCGGTGCCATTGCGCTGGGTCACCCGCTGGGCATGAGCGGTGCACGCCTGGTGACCACTGCCTTGCATGAGCTGGAAGAAACCGCCGGCCGCTACGCCCTGTGCACCATGTGCATCGGCGTTGGCCAGGGCATTGCGATGGTCATCGAGCGCCTCTGAGCGGATCAGACCATCTGCCTGTTACCCAACCGAACGCAGCCGTATATGCTGCGCTCATGACACTCACCGCGCGGCCTGCAACCGGTGCCGCGCGGCGTACAAGAACAATTCGAGTGAAGCCATGAACATGTACCATGATGCCGATCGTGCCCTGCTGGACCCGATGGAAACCGCCAGCGTCGATGCCCTGCGTCAGCACCAGCTGGAGCGGCTGCGCTGGAGCCTGAAGCACGCCTACGACAATGTGCCGTTGTACCGCAAGCGTTTTGCCGAGTGCGGCGCCCACCCCGACGACCTCAAAAGCCTTGAAGACCTGGCGAAGTTCCCCTTCACCGGCAAGAACGACCTGCGTGACAACTACCCCTACGGGATGTTCGCCGTGCCTCAGGAAGAGGTGGTGCGCCTGCACGCCTCAAGCGGCACTACAGGCAAGCCGACGGTGGTTGGCTATACGCAGAATGACATCGACACCTGGGCCAATGTCGTCGCCCGCTCGATCCGCGCGGCCGGAGGGCGTAAAGGTGACAAGGTGCATGTTTCCTACGGCTATGGCCTTTTCACGGGTGGCCTTGGCGCGCATTACGGCGCCGAGCGCCTGGGTTGCACGGTAATCCCGATGTCTGGCGGCCAGACCGAGAAGCAGGTGCAGCTGATTCGCGACTTCCAGCCTGACATCATCATGGTCACCCCCTCCTACATGCTCAACCTGGCTGACGAGATCGAGCGCCAGGGTATCGACCCGCACGACCTCAAGCTGCGGCTGGGCATTTTCGGTGCTGAACCCTGGACCGACGAGCTGCGCCGCTCCATCGAAGGGCGGCTGGGCATCAATGCCCTCGACATCTATGGTCTGTCGGAAATCATGGGCCCTGGGGTGGCGATGGAGTGCATCGAAACCAAGGACGGCCCGACCATCTGGGAGGACCACTTCTACCCCGAGATCATCGACCCGGTCACCGGCGCAGTGCTGCCAGACGGCCAGCTCGGCGAGCTGGTGTTCACCTCGCTGAGCAAAGAGGCGTTGCCGATGGTGCGCTACCGCACCCGCGACCTCACCCGGCTGCTACCGGGCACCGCTCGCCCTATGCGGCGGATCGGCAAGATTACCGGTCGCAGCGACGACATGCTGATCATTCGCGGGGTCAACGTGTTCCCGACCCAAATCGAGGAGCAGGTACTTAAAATAAAACAACTCTCAGAGCTCTATGAGATCCATATGTATCGTAATGGGAACTTGGACAGTGTCGAGGTGCACGTGGAGTTGCGCGGGGAGTGCCAGCACCTTGATGACGGCCAGCGCAAGCAGGTGATCGGTGAGCTGAGCAAGCAGATCAAGACCTACATTGGCATCAGCACCCAGGTGCACCTGCAGCCTTGCGGCACGCTAAAGCGCTCCGAGGGCAAGGCCTGCCACGTGTTTGATAAACGGTTGGCCAGCTGATTCATTCGGCTGCCTTTTCGGCCCCGGCTCAGTCCGGGGCTTTTTTTTGCGTGTTGCACGCCCTCACAGGGGCTGCAAGATCCCTTCGGGGACGGTTTTGCCCGCGAAGAGGCCTGAAAGCGATACAGAAATCTTATTTGATACACACAAAACAGTTTGACGTTATGTTTTGTATCGCTTACAAATGACTCATGCCTTAGCAGGAGTCGCAGCACATGTACGCACAGCTAGTGGAAACCGGAGTCAAGCGCGTCAAGTCGCTGGAAGAGATGTCGCCCGAAGAGCGCAACTTCCAGGAAAAGATCGATGCAGAAATCAAGATCGAAGCCAAGAACTGGATGCCCGAGGCCTACCGCCAGACCTTGATCCGGCAGATCTCCCAGCACGCCCATTCGGAAATCGTCGGCATGCTGCCCGAAGGCAACTGGGTCACCCGCGCCCCCAGCCTCAAGCGCAAGCTGCAACTGATGGCCAAGATCCAGGACGAAGCCGGCCACGGCCTCTACCTGTACAGCGCCATGGAAACCCTGGGCGCCGACCGCGATGAAGAAATCGCCAAGCTGCACAGCGGCAAGGCCAAGTATTCGAGCATCTTCAACTACCCCACGCTCAGCTGGGCCGACATGGGCGCAGTGGGCTGGCTGGTGGATGGCGCCGCCATCGTCAACCAGGTGGTCTTGCAGCGCACCTCCTACGGCCCCTACTCCCGCGCGATGATCCGTATCTGCAAGGAAGAAAGCTTCCACCAGCGCCAGGGCTACGAAATTCTCCTGACCATGATGCGCCACGGTACCCAGGCCCAGCGCGACATGGTGCAGGACGCCATCAACCGCTTGTGGTGGCCCTCGCTGATGATGTTTGGCCCCAGCGACGAACATTCCCCGAACAGCGCCCAGTCCATGGCCTGGAAGATCAAGCGCCAGACCAACGATGAGCTGCGCCAGCGCTTCATCGACCAGACCGTGCCGCAGCTCGAACTGCTCGGCTGCACCGCCCCCGACCCGGAGCTGAAGTGGAACGCCGAACGGGGTCACTACGACTTTGGCGAAATCCAGTGGGACGAGTTCTACGAAGTGATCAAGGGCAATGGCCCGTGCAACCAGGAACGTGTCGCCACCCGGCGCAAGGCCATCGAGGACGGTGCCTGGGTACGCGAGGCTGCCGTGGCCTACGCGCGCAAGCAACAGAACAAGAACGCCGCCTGAGCGGCGATTGATGCGGAGATCGAAAATGTCTGTCTGGACCCTCTACGAAGTGTTCGTGCGCAGCAAGCACGGCCTTAACCACAAGCACGTCGGCAGTGTGCATGCCGCCGATGCCGCCATGGCCATCGAGAACGCCCGCGAGCTTTACACCCGCCGCAGCGAAGGCGTCAGCCTGTGGGTGGTGCCCTCGGCGCTGATCACCGCATCGTCCCCCGACGAGAAAGACCCGCTGTTCGCCCCTTCGGACGACAAGGTCTACCGCCATGCCAGCTTTTACGAACTGCCCGACGAAGTCGGACACATGTGAGGTTGGCCATGCACAACGAAGCCCTTATCCCCTACCTGCTGCTGCTTGGCGACAGTGCCCTGGTACAAGGCCAGCGCCTTTGCGAGTGGTGTGGCCACGCCCCGGCCATCGAAGAAGAACTGGCCCTGATGAACGTCGGCCTCGACCTGGTCGGCCAGGCGCGCAATTGGCTGGAGTACGCCGCTGAGCTGCTGGATGACGGCCTCGACGCCGATGCCCTGGCCTTCCGCCGTGACGAGCGAGCCTACCGCAACCTGCTGCTGGTCGAGCAGCCTAACGGCGATTACGCCGTGACCATGACCAAACAGTTTCTCTACGACGCCTGGCACTTCGCCCTGCTGAAAGGGTTGGCTGGCTCCAGCGATGAACGTATCGCCGGTATCGCCGCCAAGGCCTTGAAGGAGGTTACCTACCACCTGCGCCGCTCCAGTGAGTGGGTACAGCGTTTGGGTGGCGGCACGGAAGAAAGCCGCCAGCGCATGCTCGCCGCCATTGCGGCACTGTGGCGTTTCACGGTCGAGCTGACGGCTGGCAGTGACAATGAAGTGCAGCTGGCCAAAGCGGGTATCGCTGCCGACACCGTTGCCGTGGGTGCTGCCTGGCTCAAGCAGGTGAGCGAAACCTTCAGCTCGGTCGACCTGCCGCTGCCAAAGCCTGCCAGCCACTTCTACCTAGACGGTCGCAAAGGCTTGCACACCGAGCACCTGGGCCTGCTGCTGGCCGAAATGCAGTTCCTGCCAAGGGCCTACCCCGATGCAACCTGGTGAGCTGATTGCCGGCGACCGGGGTGCACGGGCGCTGCAAGGTGACGACCTGGCCCGGGCATGGGCGGTGCTTGGCCAGGTCATGGACCCGGAAGTACCCGTGGTCAGCGTGGTCGACCTGGGGATCGTTCGCGACCTCGACTGGCGCGCCGGCCACCTGCACCTGGTGGTTACCCCGACCTACTCCGGTTGCCCGGCCACCGAGGTGATCGAAGGTGATATCCGCCAGGCGCTGGAACAGGCCGGTTTTGCCGCGCCAGACCTTGAGCGCCGGCTGACACCGGCATGGAGCACTGACTGGATCAGCGAACTGGGCCGCGAGCGCCTGCGGGCTTACGGCATCGCGCCCCCCCAAGGCAGCGCCAGCAAGCGCAGCCTGCTGGGCGAGGTGCCCCAAGTGTGCTGCCCACAATGCGGCAGCGCCCATACCGAATTGCTCAGCCAGTTCGGCTCCACCGCGTGCAAGGCGCTGTACCGCTGCCGCGAGTGCCTGGAGCCGTTCGACTATTTCAAATGCATTTGAGCCGTGGAGAATGCCATGAGCCAGTTTCACAGCCTGACCATCAAGCAAGTGCGCAACGAGACCCGTGACGCGGTGTCGATTGCCTTCGACGTGCCCGAGCACCTGCAGGCGCAGTTCCGTTTCACCCAGGGCCAATACCTGGTCATGCGTACCCGGCTGGACAACGAAGAAGTCCGCCGTTCCTACTCCATCTGCAGCGCTGTCCAGGACGGTGAGCTGCGCGTGGCCGTAAAACGCGTGCCAGGCGGGCGTTTCTCGGCGTTTGCCAATGATGTACTCAAAGCCGGCCAGCAACTGGACGTGATGCCGCCGTCGGGCAGCTTCTTCGTGCCGCTGGACCCTGCCCGCCACGGCAATTACCTGGGCGTGGCCGCCGGCAGCGGCATAACCCCGATCCTGTCGATCATTGGCACCACCCTGGACCGTGAGCCGCACAGCCGCTTCACCTTGCTGTACGGCAACCGCTCCAGCTCTGGCGCGCTGTTCCGCGACAAGCTCGAAGACCTGAAAAACCGGTACCTCGACCGCCTGAACCTGATTTTCGTGTTCAGCCGCGAGCAGCAGGATGTCGACCTGTACAACGGTCGCATCGACGCTGACAAGTGCGGCCAGCTGTTTTCGCGCTGGCTGGACGTTCCTGGCTTGAACGCGGCCTTCATCTGTGGCCCCCAAGCGATGACCGAGACCGTACGCGACAGCTTGCAGGCCAACGGCCTGGGCAAGGAGCGCATCCATTTCGAGCTGTTCGCCGCTGCCGGGAACGAAGCACGACGTGAAGCCCGCGAAGCGGCGCGCCAGGTGGACGCGGCGCTCAGCCACATCACCGTGATCAGCGACGGCCGCGCGCTCACCTTCGACTTGCCACGCAACACCCAGAACGTGCTGGACGCCGGCAATGCCATCGGCGCCGAGCTGCCCTACTCCTGCAAGGCCGGTGTGTGCTCTACCTGCAAGTGCCGGGTGATCGAAGGCGAAGTGGAAATGGACAGCAACCACGCACTGGAAGACTACGAAGTGGCGGCCGGGTATGTGCTGTCGTGCCAGACCTACCCGGTGAGCGACAAAGTGGTCCTCGATTTCGACCAGCTTTGAGACCAAGTCGCTTGCTTCGCGGGCAAGCCCGCGAAGAGGCCATCAGCGACACCGCAACACCCGCGTGACCTCAACAAAACAATTACAACACCCAGAGATCGCAACCCATGACACCCGAACGCATAGAAAGCATCGCCAACCACCCCGACTTCCAGCACCTGGTACGGCGCAAACGCCGCCTCAACGGCAGCCTGACCTTGGCCATGCTGGTAATTTACTACGGCTTCGTCCTGCTGGTGGCGTTCTCGCCCACCACCCTCGGCCAGTCCCTCAGCGGCGGCGTAACCACCGTGGGCATGCTGGTGGGTGTGCTGATGGTGCTGCTGTCCTTCGCCCTGACCGGCATCTACGTGCACCGCGCCAACAATGTGCTCGACCCGCTCAACGATAAGGTCAAGCAGGAGTGCGCACAATGAACTGGACTGCCATCTCGATGTTCATGGTGTTCGTCTGCTTCACCCTGCTGGTCACCCGCTGGGCGGCCCTGCGCACCCGTTCGGCCAGCGACTTCTATACCGCTGGCGGGGGGCTGACCGGCATGCAGAACGGCCTGGCGATCGCTGGCGACATGATCAGTGCCGCTTCCTTCCTGGGCATCTCGGCCATGATGTTCATGAACGGCTACGACGGCCTGCTGTATGCCCTTGGCGTGCTGGCCGGCTGGCCAATCATCCTGTTCCTGATCGCCGAGCGCCTGCGCAACCTGGGCAAGTACACGTTCGCCGACGTGGTCAGCTACCGCCTGGCACAAACGCCGGTACGCCTCACATCGGCGTTCGGCACCTTGGTCGTCGCATTGATGTATCTGGTCGCGCAGATGGTCGGCGCTGGCAAGCTGATCGAGCTGCTGTTCGGCATCAGCTACCTGTACGCGGTCATGCTGGTTGGCGTGTTGATGGTGGCCTACGTCACCTTCGGCGGCATGCTCGCCACCACCTGGGTGCAGATCATCAAGGCCGTCATGCTGCTGTCGGGCACCAGCTTCATGGCCTTCATGGTGCTCAGGCATTTTGGCTTCAGCACCGAAGCCATGTTCGCCAGCGCCGTGGCCGTGCATGCCAAGGGGCAGGCGATCATGGCCCCGGGTGGCTTGCTGTCCAACCCGATTGATGCCATTTCCCTTGGCCTGGGCATGATGTTCGGCACCGCTGGCCTGCCGCATATCCTGATGCGCTTCTTCACCGTGAGCGACGCCAAGGAAGCACGCAAGAGCGTGTTCTATGCCACCGGCTTTATCGGCTACTTCTACCTGCTGCTGATCGTCATTGGCTTTGGCGCCATCGTCATGGTCGGTACCGAGCCGTCCTACCGCGATGCCACCGGCGCCATCATCGGCGGCGGCAACATGGTCGCCGTGCACCTGGCCCAGGCCGTGGGCGGCAACCTGTTCCTTGGTTTCATCTCTGCCGTGGCCTTCGCCACCATCCTGGCCGTGGTTGCCGGCCTGGCGCTGTCTGGCGCATCGGCCGTGTCCCACGATCTGTACGCCTGCGTGTTCCGTCAAGGCAAGGCCACCGAGCAGGAAGAAATGCGTGTGTCGCGTATCGCCACCCTGCTGATCGGCCTGCTGGCGGTGATCCTCGGCCTGATGTTCGAGTCGCAGAACATCGCCTTCCTCTCCGGCCTGGTACTGGCAGTGGCGGCCTCGGTCAATTTCCCGGTGCTGCTGCTCTCGATGTTCTGGAAGGGGCTGACCACCCGTGGCGCGGTATGCGGCAGCATGGCTGGCCTGGTTTCGGCCGTGCTGCTGGTGGTGCTTGGCCCGGCGGTGTGGGTCAACGTGCTGCACAATGAAGCAGCAGTGTTCCCTTACAGAAACCCGGCGTTGTTCTCCATGAGCCTGGCGTTCCTTAGCGCCTGGGTGTTCTCGGTCACCGACAGCTCCGAGCGTGCCACTGAAGAGCGTGGCCGCTACCTGGCCCAGTTCATCCGCTCCATGACCGGTATCGGCGCCGCCGGCGCTAGCAAGCACTGACTTCAAGGACGAACAACCATGTCGGGTAAAACAACAACAATGAACCGCACGCACTTCATGTCAGCTGCCTGGCTGGCCACCCTCGCATTACCATTGCCAGCGATGGCAGACTTTATCAGCGACAGCCACGCACGGTTGGAGCTGCGTAACCACTACATCAACCGCGACTTCCGCCAAAGCAATGCCCCGCAGGCCAAGGCCGAGGAATGGGGCCAGGGCTTGACCGCGAAGCTGGAGTCGGGCTTCACCGAAGGCCCGGTCGGTTTTGGTGTTGATGCCATGGACCAGCTGGGTATCAAACTCGACTCCAGTCGCGATCGCCGCAACACCGGCCTGCTGCCCTTTGGCCCGAACAGCCATGAACCGGTCGACGACTACAGCGAACTGGGCCTGACCGGCAAAGTACGCGTGTCCAAAAGCACACTGCGCCTGGGCACGCTGCAACCCATCTTGCCGGTGGTGGTCTACAACGACACCCGCCTGTTGGCGTCCACCTTCCAGGGTGGCCTGTTGACCAGCCAGGACCTTGATGGCCTCACCTTCAACGCCGGCCGCCTGACCAAGGCCAACCTGCGCGATTCCTCGGGCCGGGACGACATCGGCTATGGCGCTGCCACCAGCGATCACCTGGACTTCGGCGGTGGCAGCTATGCCATCACCCCGCAAACCAGCGTCAGCTACTACTACGCCAAACTCGAAGACATCTACCGCCAGCAATTCGTGGGCCTGATCGATACACGCCCATTGAGCGAAGGTGTGAGCCTGCGCAGCGACCTGCGGTACTTCGACAGCCGCAACGACGGCGCCGAGCGTGCCGGCAACATCGACAACCGCAACTTCAACGCCATGTTCACCCTCGGTGTGCGGGCGCACAAGTTCACCACCACCTGGCAGCAGATGTCCGGCAACAGCGCTTTCCCGTTCGTCAACGGCGGCGACCCGTTCACGGTCAACCTGGTCACCTACAACACCTTCACCCGTGCCGGGCTGGACTCATGGCAAGTGCGCTATGACTACGACTTTGTGGCGATGGGTATCCCCGGCCTGAGTTTCATGACCCGCTACACCGACGGCCGCCACGCCGAAACCGCCACCGTCAGCAATGGCCGCGAGCGCGAACGCGACACCGACATCACCTACGTCATCCAGAGCGGCCCGTTCAAGGACGTGAGCCTGCGCTGGCGCAATGTCACTTTCCGTTCCGGCAACGGCCTGACCAATGCCGTGGACGAAAACCGCCTGATCATCGGCTACACCCTGGCGCTGTGGTAACAGCGCGCCCCTACATTTGAACAGCATGGAGAACAGCATGTCTGCCGCCCCTACCCTGCAAAGCTTCATTGCCGGCCGTTGGCTGGGCCAGCATGGCGCTCAGGCCTTGCGCAGTGCCCTCGACGGCCACGTGCTTGCCTACAGCCATGAAGAGCGCCCGGACTTCGCCGAAGCCGTGGACTATGCCCGAGCCCGTGGCCTTTCCAGCTTGATGTCCATGGACTTCCAGCAACGCGCCCAGCGCCTCAAAGCCCTGGCCTTGTACCTGGCCGAACGCAAAGAACAGCTTTACGCCCTGTCCCACCACAGCGGCGCTACCCGTGCCGACAGCTGGATCGACATCGAGGGCGGTAACGCCACGTTGTTCTCGTACGCGGGCATTGGCAGCCGTGAGTTGCCGTCGGGCAACCTGGTGCACGAAGGCCCTGCCATTGCGCTGGGGAAACAAGGCCACTTCGCCGGCAGCCACATCCTGGTGCCGCGTGCAGGCGTTGCGGTGCACATCAACGCGTTCAACTTCCCCATCTGGGGCATGCTGGAAAAATTCGCGCCGACCTTCCTGGCCGGCATGCCTTGTATCGTCAAGCCTGCGACCTCCACCAGCTACCTGACCGAAGCCGTCGTACGCCTGATGAACGCCTCCGGCCTGCTGCCGGAAGGTAGCCTGCAACTGGTGATCGGCAGCACAGGCGACTTGCTCGACCGCCTGCAAGGTCAGGATGTGGTGACCTTCACCGGCTCTGCCGATACCGCTGCCAAATTGCGCGTCACGCCGAACCTGATACGTAACTCGGTACCTTTCACCGCAGAGGCGGACTCGCTGAACTGTGCCATCCTCGGGCCGGACGTCAGCCCGGACAGCGAAGAGTTCGATCTGTATATCAAAGAGGTGGTACGTGAAATGACCACCAAGGCCGGGCAGAAATGCACGGCCATCCGCCGGGCCATTGTGCCGGCCAGGCACATCGACGCCGTTGCAACACGCTTGCGCGAGCGCCTGAGCAAAGTCGTGGTTGGCGACCCCTCGCTGGAAGGTGTGCGCATGGGTGCCCTGGCCTCCCACGACCAGCAGCACGACGTGGCCGAGCGGGTACGCAGCCTGCTGCAAAGCTGTGACCAGCTGTTCGGCGCCAGCGATGGCTTTGCCCCGCGCGGCGAAGGTGTGGCCGAGGGCGCGTTCTTCGCACCGACCCTGCTGCAAGCCCGCGACCCGCACGCCGAAGGCGGCGCGCACGACATCGAAGCGTTTGGCCCGGTCAGCACGCTGATGGCCTACGATGACCTTGACGAAGCCTTGGCGCTGGCCGCTCGGGGCAAAGGCAGCCTGGTGGCAACCCTGGTCACCGCCGACCGTAGCGTGGCTGCCAAGGCCATTCCGGTGGCGGCTGCCTGGCATGGTCGCCTGCTGGTGCTCGACAGCGAGGCCGCAAAGGAGTCCACCGGCCACGGTTCGCCACTGCCGCAACTCAAGCACGGCGGCCCTGGCCGGGCCGGTGGTGGTGAAGAGCTGGGTGGCCTGCGTGCGGTCAAGCACTACCTGCAGCGTGCCGCTGTCCAGGGCTCGCCGAGCATGCTCACGGCAATCACCGGCGAATACGTACGCGGTGGCGAAGTGATCGAAACCGAAGTCCACCCGTTCCGCCGCTACTTCCAGCAGCTGCGCATCGGCGAGTCGCTGCTGACCCACCGCCGCACGGTGACCGAAGCCGACCTGGTCAACTTCGGCTGCCTCTCGGGTGACCACTTCTACATGCATTTCGACGAAATCGCGGCCAAGGAATCGCAGTTTGGCAAGCGCATTGCCCATGGCTACTTCGTGCTGTCGGCGGCAGCCGGCCTGTTCGTGTCGCCAGGTGCCGGGCCGGTGTTGGCCAACTATGGCCTGGACACCCTGCGCTTCATCAACCCAGTGGGCATCGGCGACACCATCCAGGCGCGCTTGACCTGCAAGCGCAAGATCGACCAGGGCAAGACCAGCCCGCTGGGCCAGCCGCAGGGTGTGGTGGCGTGGGATGTTGAAGTCACGAACCAGCTGGGTGAGCTGGTGGCCAGTTATGACATCCTGACCCTGGTGTTGAAGCAGCCGGAGTGATGGCTTGACCTCCCCGGCCACTTCACCGGTTCAACCGCGAAGTGGCCGGCAGCTTCAGGTGTGGCCTCAACGCATTGCCGCCGGGTCGACCACCGACGGGTTCGGCTTGCTCCCCGAAATCCGCCACGTCACGGCGGTAATGCCGTAGCGCTCGGCCATGGGTCGGCTGATCTTTCTGATCTTCTCGCGGCCGAACTTGGGAATGATGCCAATGCCCGCATCGCAACTTGCCCAATGCCAGGCCTCGGCATTGTCCAACCGCTCCAGACGAATGATGAAACTGCGCGGCTGGCCATGCAGTTGGTAATCGATGATGTACAGTTGTGGGCTAGGCATCGCAGGGGGCCTCCTCTTCTCCATGGATGACAACCTGATTGATTCGGGCAGGGCCAGATAATTCAAAAAATTGTCGAACAATTAGAACCCGTTACCCTACGGTGGGGATATTCAGTCACTGGCTGCGGCTACGCCCATGACTGTTCTGCCCCCCTTTGCGGCCCGCTTCCGATGCCCGCTGGCGGTCATTGGCAAAATTGCCGCCAGAAGCCTGCCCTCCCTTTTGTCCGGCGCGGGAGGCGCGCTCCCTGTCGTTGGCGAAGTTGCCTGGGTTGGTTTCCTTGGTGCCACCACGTTGGCCGGTTTGCGCTTGATCCAGTGCCATGTCATTACTCCTTGCGAGGAATTGGCGGTTGCATGGCCTGTACCATGCCCTACTTCCGAGCCGCCAATTGCAAGGTCTGCTCAATCGTTTTGCCCGCAGGTGACGAGCGGCACGAAACTCCCACGGGCAAAATTTTTGCGCGGCAAAGCTGCCGGCTTTTGACCGTCAAGCATGAACACTCCACTGGACCGCATCCACATCGATCGGCATTTCATCAATGGCATGGATCATCCCGTTCTCCAGCGCCTCCCGTGGCCCCAAGATGCGCGGATAGGCCATCAGATACCGCGGCACATCCAGTACCTCAGCGGCGCCTTCGGTTCGTTCGGCGACGATCTGCGCATACAAGCGCAAATCGTAATCCAGGCTCATGGCATATTCTGCCATCCGTGAATGGTCCACCGAGCCATGCAAGGTCCAATGAAACGGGTGGAACAGGAACTTGCTGTAACTGCATGCCGTACGCCGCTCCCCGGCCAAGAACAGAATATTACCCATGGACTCCACCGTGCCCAGGTTGTGCGTCTGCACCTGGACCGGTAACGCCCGCAGGAAGTTGTACAGGGTAAACCCGTAGCTGCACTCGCCCCCCATGGTGGCGATGTTCAATTGCAGTACATCGGCCCCCTGCTGCAACGCCCGTGAACAGGTATTGACCAGGTTGCCGCAGGTTGACGAGTTGATAGGCCCGGTGAAATGGATGATATGTCGTGCCATGTTTGCCTCCAGGGTTGGCAGGTCACTCCTTGGACTTGGCGTGTATGCGGTGGAAACGTCAACCGCCGCAAAGTTCAACCCGACCTCACCCTGTTGGTGCAACGCCCTGCAGCGGCCGTCTGGCCTGGCGTTGCGACGCAGGTCACACGCGGCTGAACAACACCCGCTTGAACGCCTCAGCCGCCAGATGCACCTGCACCGCCCAGTCATCTGCAGCTTCGCTGCCGGCATCGTCGGAAATGTACTTAAGGCATACAAACGGAATGCGTTCGTCGCGTGCGATCAACGCCAGCACATAGGCTTCCATGTCGACCACGTCATAAGGCGCATCGCCATGGTTTATCTCGAAGTTGTCACCGCTACCACAGGTTTCCAGCGTCAGGCCCGGGATTGCGGTGCCGTGCTCCAGAACCACCGGGATGTCCGACAGCGGTGTTTCATAACGGGCAAAGCCCAGTGGGGTCACGTCCATATCGCGTTGCACGAAGCGGTTACAGCACACCACTTCGCCCTTGCCATGGCGCTGGCTGCCCGCCGAGCCCAGGTTCACGATCAGCTTTGGGCGGTGCGCGGCAATGGCTTTGGTCAGGGCGATGGCAGCATTCACTTTGCCAATACCGGTGAATACGGTACGCACCTCGCTGAATACATTGCCAGCCTCGGCCTCGAGGGCGAAGACGAATAGCGTGTCATCCAGTGAAATGTCAGGGAATTGCTTGATCAGCATCATGGAGCAGATGATTCCGGGTGGCTGCAAAGGGCGCCGCCATTGTCGGCCAACCCTGGCTAATTGCAAACCCCCGGTTCATTGCAGTGCCAGGTCGCCCCGGCACTGCCATCAGGTCACTTACGAGCGGCCGCCCTTACGGCCCGACTCGCTATCGTGGGGCATGTTGCCGCCCGAAGACTGGCCGCCCTTGCGCCCGGCTTCGGAAGCCTTTTCACGGTCGTTGGCGAAGTTGCCCGGGTTCTTGCTACCACCCTGACTGCCTTGTTGATTGCCAGTACGGCTGTTTTCTTTGTTGGCCATGGTCTTGAAACCTCGTATGACTTGGATGTGCACGGCACGTTGCCGTACACAGGTTGTGAGTACGGCCCCCTCGGGGGATTCGGTTTATTGCGAAGGGTTCGGACCGGTGGCGTTAAATAAGCGACAACGCCATATTTGGGGCGCCTGTCAGTCGTGCGGCGGGCTATCCAGGCGTGCTTGTCGGCGGCCAAGCCAGCCGCCGGTCACTGCCCAGCCTAGGGCAATCAATGCGCCGGTCAGCATCGCCAGTTGCGGGTGCTCGCCCATCACGTCCAGTGCCCGCTTGACCCATCCGCTCAAGGCATCGCCACCCCGGTAGACCACCGTATCGATGAAGTTCTTGGCCTTGTACTTGTCCTCGGCCGGCAGCACCGTGAACAGCATCTCCCGCCCAGGCCGCACCAGTGCGTATTCGCCAGCTCGGCGCACCACCATGACCACCACGAATACTGCGAACACCGGTGCCAGCGCCAGCCACACAAAGCCCACAGCCATCACCAGCGGCACCGCTACCAGCAATACCCCCACGCCCAACCGACGCGCCAGGCGGCCCGTGAGGAATACCTGGGTAAGGATGGCCAATGCCTGCACGACGGTGTCGATCACGCCGAATACCTGGGTTTGCCGGGTGCGATCGGCAAATGTTTCGCTGACGATGCGTGCCTGCTCGAAATACAAGAAGGTGCTGACGCTGGCCAGCAACACGACGAACAGTGCGATACCCAGCAGATACGGCGAGCACAGTACCGCGGTGGCACCGGCAAACGGGTTACCGCCCAAAGGTCGCGATCCCGAGCGTTGGGGTTGTTCCGGAAGACGTTGGCGTGCTCGCCAGCGTTGCAGGAACAGGGCCGCGCCACTGCTGCCCAGCAACAATACCGCCGCCAGCACCAGCAGCCCGGCATGGCCTAGCGGCGCCACCAGCAACGTGCTCAGCAGGGGGCCACTCAGCCCGCCCAGGCTGGCCCCAGCGGCCAACAGGCCGAACAAACGCTTGCCCTGGGCGGTGGAAAACAGATCAGCAAGTACGCTCCAGGCCAGGGAGATGGTCAGCAGGTTGAATACCGACAGCCAGATGTAGAAGCCCCGAGCCGCCCACAAGTCGTCAGGGGCGACTGCGAACAGGACGGCGAACAGCAGCAGGTTGCTGGCAAAGAAGCCATAGGTCCACGGCAGGATGAGCCTGCGTTGCACCCTGGACGCCAGCCAGCCGAACAGTGGCAGGCACGCCAGGGTGGCGATGAAGGTGCCGGTGAACAGCCACTGCAGGTTGTCCACCCCACCGGCAATACCCATGGTTTCGCGCACAGGGCGCAGCATGAAGTAGCCGGTGAACAGCAGGTAGAACAGCAGCAAGCCGGCGATGACCGCCGGCCCTTCGCCGGGCTTGATGTTCAGGCCTTGATCGAGCCGCCGCCGCCACGCTTGCATGGAGTCAGGCAAACTGCTTGATCAGCGCCTGTTGCTGCGCCTGGCTAAGCAGGGGTTCATGCCCGGCCTTGAGTTGGTCGAGCTGGCGTTCGGGCCGGCCGGTGGCAGGGATGACCGTGGTCACCGCAGGATGGCTGATGGCAAATTTCAGAAACAGCTGCGCCCAGCTACCGATGCCTGCTTCTGCGGACCAGCCGGGCAACGCCCGGTCCTTGACCCTGGCAAACAGGCGGCCATCGTCGAAAGCGCGGTTGATCAGCACCGCAATACCTTTGTCCTGGCAAAGCGGCAGCAGTTCGCGGGCTGCGTCGGGGGCGTTGACCGAGTAGTTGATCTGGATGAAGTCCAGCGGCTCGCTTCGCACGATGTGGGCGACTTCGTCCTGGCCACTGTTCAGGTAATGGGTGATGCCGACGTAACGGGTCTTGCCCTGCTGCTTCAGCTCACGGGCATAGGGCAGCTGGGTCTGCCACTCACGCAGATTGTGAATTTGCAGCAAGTCGACTTTGTCGGTACGCAGGCTCTTCAGGCTGCCGGCCCACTGTGCTCCGGCCTCGGACCGGCTGTTGGCCGCGATTTTGGTGGCTATGAAGCACTGCCGGTGCCAGCCACCCTCCTCGAGCAACTGGCCAAGTACGCTGTCGGCACCCCCATAATTGGGCGACGTATCGATCACCCGGCCACCGCCTTCGAAAAAGGCCTTGAGCACGATTTTGAGCTGCTCGTACTGAGCCGAGCCAGCGTGCACTTCGAAGCTGCCCGAGGTACCGGCACCGATCACCGGCAACGCTTCACCGGAGGACGGCACTTTACGGGTCAGCAAGCCGGCCGGGCTGGCAGCATGCAGCCAAGGGGCCGCCGCCAGCAAGCTCAAGGCGGCACTGGCGCGTAGGACATCACGACGTGCGTACATGGAAAGCTCCCGTCATGAATCGGAAACTTTCAAGGCTAGTCGCTCTGCTCCGCGCCAGCGGGTGTTTCTGTATCTGGATGTTTAGTGATTAGGCCTGCAGCAGCTGGCTCAGGTCGACACCCGCGTCACCCATCGGCGGGCACCAGTAATAGCCACCGGTCAGTGGCCGGCTGAAGCGGTACAGGCCGTCGATGATGCCGTCCTCCAGGCCGCTCATGCGCCGCAGTTGTACCTCGAATGCATCGAAGCTGTGGCCCAGGGCGACAAAGGCCAGGCCGGCACCGCGCTGGTCGGCCCAGGCGACCGAGCGACGCACCATGAACGCCTCGGGCTCGAAGCTTTCCTGGGCGGTGCGCTTGACGTGTGCGGACTCGGGCGCATCGTCGAGCTCTTCGTTGTCGCTCAGGCGGCGGCCGATAATGTTGTCCTGGTCGGCCTGGGGCAGCGACTTGAAGTAGTCAAGGTCGTGCTTCCACAGCTGGAACGCGGCAAAGCTGGAACCATCGCTGGTAATGGCCGCCTGCACCGCATCTTCGTCCACCGGGTTTTCGGTGCCGTCTTCGTAGCCTGTCAGGTCATGGCCGCCACGGTGCAGGAAGCCATCAACGCTGTCCGCCAGGCGCAGGGCCGGTGCCAGCACCTGCTCCAGGGCGTTGGCGCGCAGCAGCAGGTCGCCGCGCTCGTTCCCGCGCAACCACAGCCACAGGGCGTGCTGAGTGCTCGGGTTTTCAACGGCGGCGTCCAGCAGCGGGAAGGCGCGCAGGCCCGGCACTTCGCGGCCCAGGGCCTTGGCCAGCGGGGCGCCGACACCGAGCAGCAGCTGTTCGCCATCGACCTGCGGCAGCAAGGCATCGAGCGCAGCTGGCAACGCTTCGGGCGACTGCAGGGTGAAGAACAGGTGACGGGCATGGGCCGGCACAGGGTTGGCAAGCAGACCTTGCTGGAACGGCATGACAGGCTAATCCTTGGTAAAAACAGGAATGCTACTGCGCCTGCAGGCCTACTGCAACGCGGCATGCAGCCCGGCCAGCCGCTGCGCTTGGTAACAAATGGTTACCAATAGCGGGCCCTTTGCGATTAGCTATCAATCCGCGCCTGCCTACACTCCTCGAGATCCTTCGCCCAAGAGATTGCCCATGACAGCCTCGCCCTTGCTCACCGCCGTTCTGCCGCTCGCCTTGGGCATCATCATGCTCGGCCTTGGGTTGTCGTTGACCCTGGCGGACTTCGCTCGCGTCGTGAAGTACCCCAAACCGGTGATGGTGGGCCTGGCCTGCCAGATCCTGCTGCTGCCGCTGGTGTGTTTCCTGATCGCCAACGGTTTTGGCCTGGAGTCGGCCCTGGCGGTAGGGCTGATGCTGTTGGCGGCCTCGCCAGGCGGCACCACGGCCAACCTGTTCAGCCACCTTGCCCATGGCGATGTGGCGCTGAACATCACCCTCACGGCGGTCAATTCGCTGATCGCAATCCTGACCATGCCATTGCTCGTGAACCTGTCGTTGAGCTGGTTCATGGCTTCGGATCAAGCCATTCCGCTGCAGTTTGCCAAAGTGATGCAGGTGTTTGCCATTGTGCTGCTGCCGGTGGCACTGGGCATGCTGATTCGCCATTTCGCCCCGGTTTTCGCCGCGCGTATGGAAAAACCGATGAAGCTGGTGGCCGCGCTGTTCCTCGCCTTCACCATCGTCCTGGCCCTGGCCAAGGACTGGCAGACCGTGGTCGAGTATGCGCCGGTGGTGGGCCTGGCGGCGCTGCTGTTCAACCTGTTGAGCCTGGCAGTGGGTTACTGGGTGCCGCGCCTGTTGAATATTCCCAAACGCCAGGCCATTGCCATTGGCATGGAAATCGGCATCCATAACGGGACCTTGGCCATTGCCTTGGCGTTGAGCCCTTCGCTGCTGAACAACGCGACCATGGCGGTACCGGCGGCGCTGTATAGCCTGATCATGTTCTTTACGGCAGCGGGGTTTGGCTGGTGGGTAAGCCGTGGGCATGTGGCGGCTCAACCCGAAGGCGAAACGGTGAATTGAGGCCCGTTCAGGTAGTTACCGCTGGTTGCGTTTGCTGCGCAGCTGCTGCTTCAACACCTTCAATGGGGGCGCATAGAAGAAACCGAACGAGACACTTCCCGTGCGCCCCTTCACCGCATGGTGCAACCGATGCGCCCGGTGCAAGCGTTTGAGGTAGCGGTTGACCGGCCGAGGCTTGCGCGGCCAGTGCCGGTGATAAAAACCGTCATGGGCCACCACGTACAGCACCCCGTACCCTGCCACCCCACCGCCCACCCACTGCAACGGTGCATAACCGCTTTTGCCCAGCGCTACCAGTCCCGTGGCGATCAGGCTCAGGGCCACGAGGTACAGGTCATTGGTTTCAAGCATGCCCAGCTGAGGCTCATGGTGTGAACGGTGCAGCCACCAGCCCCAGCCATGCATGATGTACTTGTGAGCCAGCGTGCCAACGCCCTCCATGGCCACCAGGGTGCCGAACAGTACGGCGAGATTGAACAGCATGGAACGGTCCGGGTGATGGCAAAGAGAGGCGCAAGGTTAACGGCTGCCCAAGTTTTTTTCCATGCGGGCGTGACCGGCTGCAGGCCATTCAAGGATGAAGCCCTTGTCATGTTTTCGCCCTTGACCTGCTCTGCCCCGGGGCGTATGGTCCGCGACGCAATTTTGCCTTCCTCAACAGGAGACCTGCCTTGGACAGTAGCCCCAGTCGCTTGCGACAGGCCCGCGTGGCGCACTAGCCCGGCAGTGTCCTGCACTGTCTGGCCGCCCTGGCAAGACGGTGGTTTCCTGTAACCCCCGCTTTTCCTCCCTTCCTCGTGGTCCTGCGCATTGTTCTGGTTTTTCAACCGCGCCAACTGATGGCGTTCATGCGGGTGTATGCCTGCGCAAGAGGTTTGCTATGGATTGGAAAGTATTTCTGCTGCGCGTCAGCATTGCCTTGCTGTTGGGGGCGTTGATCGGTGCCGAACGGCAATTGCGCCAACGCCTGACCGGGCTGCGCACCAATGCGCTGGTCAGCACCGGTGCTTGCCTGTTCGTGCTGATGACCCAGGCGGTGCCAGGCATGGCTCCTACCGATGCATCGCGCGTCGCCGCCTATGTGGTGTCGGGCATCGGCTTTCTCGGGGGTGGAGTGATCATGCGTGACGGCTTCAACGTACGAGGCCTGAACACTGCAGCCACCTTGTGGTGCACGGCGGCAGTGGGTGTGCTGTGCAGCCTTGGGCTGCTGTTGGAGGCGGCATTGGGTAGCCTGGTGGTGCTATGTGCCAATATCCTGCTGCGTGATATCGCCCAGCGCCTGGACCGTCAGGACGTGGTGCCGGCCAGCGAGGTGGAGCAGCACTTCGAAGTGCGAATCGTCTGCCGTGCCGAGGACGAAATCCAGGTGCGCAGCCTGATGCTGCATAGCCTGGGCGATCCGCAACTGCGGCTGCAGTCACTGCAAAGCCAGGACCTGGACAGCCCGCCGCGCCTGGAAGTACGCGCCGAGCTGTTGGGCACCGCGCAGGCACCCGCGCAACTGGAGCGGCTGGTCAGCCGGGTGAGCCTGGAGAAAGGTGTAAGCTCGGTGCGCTGGCAATTACAGCCGCAGGCACTGGCGGCGGATTACTGAAACAGGAGTGATTCATGCGTATCCGCCCTACCCTCAAGCGCGATATTCAACACCTGCCGGACGTAGAGCGTTCGGCAGCCCAGGCGTTTGCCGGCTGGCCAACGCTGGCCTGGCTGGCGCAAGGTGATGTGATGGATTGCGTTGCGCACAGGGCTTTCGTCGACGCGGGCGGTAGCTGGGTGGCCGAGGACGATAATGGGTGGCTTGCCGGTTTTGCTTGTGCCCGGCGTGAAGGGCAGGCTCTGCACCTTTATGAAATATCGGTGCGCCAGGAGGTTCAAGGGCAAGGCGTGGGGCGGCGTTTGCTGCAGCAAGTGGCTGATGCCGCGCGTGACGCAGGCCTGCGCGAGCTCACGTTGACCACCTTTGCCAAGGTGCCCTGGAATGCGCCCTTCTATGCACGGTTCGGGTTCGAGGTGCTCGATGAGCGGCTGCTGAGCCCCCGGTTACGGGAAATCCTGGCCAATGAACGTGCGCACGGCCTCACTGAGCGTTGTGCAATGCGCCGTTACGTCGAACATTAGACGGCCCGTCACTCTGCATGTGCCGGCAGCTGTGCCCTGCATTGCGCCAACGCCGCATCGCGTTCTTTTAACTGCTCTTCATACCGCAGCAACTGCCGCGCCTGTTCCGCGCACACGTCGCGCCTGGTTTCCAGGTGCTGCGCTTGCATATCCAGCTGCCGGCGCATTTCTTCGCTGGCACCTTGTGCCTGGGCCAGGATCGTCCGCAAGCCCTGGATCTGCGCATCGCGTTGCTCCAGCAACTCGTCCTGCGCCCGGCACTCGCTGGCGGCCTGGCGGTGCTCACCCAGCAAACGCTCATTATCGCGGTGCAAGCGGGTCAGCTCGTCCTGCTTGACGATCATGCCCTGCTGCAGTTGGCGCACTTCCACCTGCATCTGCTGCAGTTGTGCTTCATGACGGCGCTGTTCCTGCTCGCGCTGTTCACGGCTGGCATTGCGGTAATGCTCCAGAGCATCGCGGGCATGGCAGTGTTTGTCCTCCAGTGACTTCACCTGTTCGTCCTTGTCGGCAAGGCGCACCTGCAACTCACCCAGTGACTGGTTGAGGCTGGCGCTGCGCAGCTGTTCGGCTTGCAGCGTGCTTTGCGTGGTCAACCGCTTTTCCGTCTCGTCGGCCAAGGCCGCTGCATCGATCTGATGCTGCTGCTGCGCTGCCGCCAGGGCCTGACGGACGATTTCCAGCTGGGCCTCAAGCTGCTCTCGCTGTTGGGTGAAGGTGCTTTCGGCCTGTTCGATCTTCAGGTCGGCCTCATCTTGTAGCTGCGTGGCCAATTGCCCGACCAGGCGGCTTAGCACATCGCTTAGCGCCGCGCCGCCTTCGGATGCCACGGGTTGCTGGCCGTTCAATTCCTTCAGGTAGCGGTGAATCGTGGTTTTCGAGCCGGTATTGCCCAGCTCGATACGTATGGCATCGATGCTGGGGTTCTCGCCGCGGGCAATCAACGCCTGACGTGCCTGCTGAACCACCACCTTGTTGATACCGCCCCGGGCCATGCGTGCTCCTACGATTTTGTACTGTGTTATGTAGCATGTAATTACGTACTGATTATGTCCATAACAACGCTCACCTGCAAACGTTTCCTAAGGAAGAATAATCACGGCTTATCGAATGTGATAGATGAAACAGCCGCCAATCAGCTGTACGCAGGCACCTGTCATTTCTGCCAGTTGTGCGAACCCATACCACTTGCTCAAATCCAGTTTCGTGCAAGTCAACTGGGCAGGAGGTAGTAAATGAAGCACACCATTGAAAACGAGCAAGACCCTGATGGGGCGGCGGATCACCAATCGCTCAGCAATCCGCCGTTTTTTGGTTTGTTCAGCAAGGAAACGCTCAACCTTCACTGGGACCGCTATCACAGCAGTCACACCGGCAAGGTCAGTGACAAGGTCAGTTATGAGGAAGCCACCGAAAACGGCTACTGGAAATTTGGGGCCATCGACCTCGGCAGTGCCTCGATGCGTTTTCAGGAGCGTGATCTGCTCGTCAACGTGCCTGTGCTCTATGATTTAGGTTTTAAAACCCGCAGGCAGCCTGGTTCTTCCAGTCAGCGCGTGTGGGACGCTCACCAACGTTACCCTTCGACGGATGCGCAACTGACCGTCAAACTGCCGTTTTTTGATAATCCTGCTCAATTCCATATTGCCGATGACGGCAAACTCATGCTGCGGCTGTCCAAGGGCACCTGTATTGAAACCGTGGGCAGTGGCTACGACAGCGCGCTGCTTCTAGAAGAGCTGACAAAGCGAAATGGGGTTCGCCTGCCTGATACTTCCCCCCCAAGAGGAACGCTGCGCGGCGAGCTGACCGGTCAGTTCTCAGACGCAGGTAGCGCCGTGATGTACACCGCAGCCGAATCGTCGATGGCCGACGGTGCCAAAGCACACCCCATTGCCAGCGAGCCAGTGCCTTTCGCCATCTATTTTCACGACACGGCGTTCCCTGAGGTCGCTCAAAGCAAGCCTCCCCAGGACATGAACTGCGTGGTGTCCCTATTTGCGCCAAATGAAACCGTTACATTCCGGTACGGGGTTTACGACTCGCAAAGCGGTTACTATGGCGCTCAGTTCGGCATGGCCAGCGTATTCAGCGCCCCAGTTTCTGTCTCTCTGGCGGCACAAAAACCATCGATTACACCCTTGCTGCGGCAGGTAAATCCAGGCGACGAGAAGCAGGCACTCACCCTTGAACCCTCGAGCGCCAACGCACAATGGGCATTCGAGGGCTCACCCGTAGGTAAGCTTGAGAACGAGAGCGGCAACCGGTTCTATTACCCGCCGCCCCGGTTAACGCCAGCTGTCACGCTTAACGAAAACAACAAAACCAATGTACCTGCGGCATTGAAGGCAGATCTGGAGCACCCTCTTTATGCCGACGTGATCAATGCTACTGCAGCCGGTCAAACGGCAACGTCGACATTCCTGACCCAGTACGCTCCTGAAACGCACTTTTTCAAGGCGCACCTGGCTTCAGGCAAAGTGCGCCTGGCAATGTGGTATACCAAATGGGGCGCTACCACGCCCGTCGAGGTGAGTGCCGCGAAAACCCAGTGGGTTCGCATTGCGGGCAATGGCAATATTGATAGCAACGGTGTGTTCTCTCCGGCCTCAAGCCAGCCAACTCCGTTCACTGTCCTGCTGGCTAAAGATGTGACGGAAGACGACGGGTACTACTATTGGGCCTACATCGTATTACCGCTGCCGACACTGGAGCCCGAAAAGGTGCTGGAGTTGATCAACGGCTGACTCAAACCCTCGAGCGGATTGCTCGGCCCAGCACCCTGGGCCGAGGCTGAAGCAACGTCAGAGAAAACGTTGCACTTGCGCCGGCGTGCGCCGCATCAGTACCTTGCCATTGCGCACAGACACCAGCGCATGCCCCTGGCTACGCACCATTTCGTAGTCGTCAGGCGCCGACAGCAGTAACAGGTTGGCCGGCCGCCCCACCTCAATTCCGTAGCGTTCGCCCAGGTTCAGCGTGCGGGCGCTGTTGTCAGTGATCAGGTCCAGGCAGCGCTGCAGGTCTTCGTAACCGAGCATGTGGCAGATGTGCAGCCCGGCTTCGAGAATGCGCAGGATGTTGCCATTACCGAGCGGGTACCAAGGGTCGACGATGGAGTCCTGGCCAAAGCACACGTTCATGCCGGCGCGGTCGATCTCGGCCACGCGAGTGACGCCGCGGCGTTTCGGGTAGTTGTCGAAGCGCCCTTGCAGGTGAATGCTCTCGGTCGGGCAAGACACGAAGTTGATGCCCGACAGTTTCAGCAGGCGGAACAGCTTGTAGCAGTAGGCATTGTCATACGAACCCATGGCCACGGTATGGCTGGCGGTTACCCGGGCGCCCATACCGCGCACCCTGGCTTCTTCGGCCAGCACTTCAAGGAAGCGCGACTGCGGGTCGTCGGTCTCGTCGCAGTGCACGTCCACCAGGCAGCCGGTACGTTCGGCCAGGTCCATCAGGAACTTCACCGACGACACGCCCTGGTCGCGGGTGTTCTCGAAATGCGGAATGCCGCCCACCACATCGGCACCGATGGCCACGGCTTCTGTCATCAGCGCCCGCCCATTGGCATACGACTCGATACCCTCCTGAGGGAAGGCGACGATCTGCAAGTCGATCAACTCGCGCACGTCGTCACGCACCTCGACCATGGCCTTAAGTGCGGTAAGGCTCGGGTCGGTGACATCGACATGGGTCCGTACATGCTGGATTCCGTGGTCCACCAGCATGCCGATGGTTTTTCTCGCGCGGACCTTGATGTCGTCGTGGGTGGTGATTTCCTTACGCTCGGCCCAACGCTCGATGCCTTCGAACAACGTGCCGCTCATATTCCACTTCGGCTCGCCGGCGGTCAGGGTGGCATCCAGATGAATGTGCGGTTCCACAAAGGGTGCCACCACCAGGTTTTGACCGGCATCAAGGTCATCGATAGAAACGGGTGCCACCACCTCGGCCTGGGGCACGATGGTGGCAATGCGCTCGCCGCTCAGTTCGATGCGGTACAAACCGGGCTTGCCGCGCAAGCGTGCATTGATAATGTTCATGCTGTTACTCCTTGGGCTCGCTTATCGCCGCTACCTGCATAGTGGTCGAGCCCAAGGGGATCCGCCAGTGCCTGGCGCAGGTATCGATTTACTGGCTGTCCAGCCCCATCTGCCAGAAATCAGCCTCCAGGCTGGAAGCTTGCCCAAAAATCCCCGCCAGGTCTGCGAAGCGCTGTTCGGTCATGCTCCGCGCTGCCAGTTCATCCAGGTGCTTACGCGCTGCCGCCGCCACGCCTTGATAGCCTTCCCCGGCATATTCACCAATCCACTCGCGGTACGGGTGGTTGCTCAAATCGCCGATCCGTTCCGCCAGGGTCCGGCCGATTTCGGCATAGCCGATCACGCAAGGCGCCAGCGCCACATGCAGTTCCAGCAGGTCGCCGGCGGCACCGCAGTCCAGTACATAGCGGGTATAGGCCACCGTGGCCTGGTGCTCGGGCGCAGCTTCGATATCGGCCTGGGTCAACCCCCAGCGCGCGCACAGGCGCAGGTGCAGTTCGGTTTCATCCAGGATCGCTGCCAGCCCGGCCTGCGCGGCGCGTATGTCCGCCGGGCGGCGGCTTTTATAGGCGGCCAACGCCCAGGCACGGGCGAACTGGATAAGGAACAGGTAATCCTGCACCAGGTAAGTCCGGAACGCGTCCTCACTCAACGTGCCCTCGCCCATCTGCCGCACAAAGTCATGGTCGACGTAGCTGTTCCACTGTTGGGTCGCGACAGCCTTGAGGCGCTCGAAGATATCCATGCTCACTTGCCCTCCGGGTAGACGGCATCGAAGAATGCCAGCTCCAGCTCGACGGTGCGTTGGTAGAAATCACTGGCCAGTGCGGCTTCCTGCGGGCCAACGCGGTCCAGCTCGGCTTGCAGGAAGGCAACGAAGGCCTGGAAGTCCGGGTTGTCGTGAAGGGTGATCCACTCGGCATGAACGAAGTTGTCCGGCATCGGTTTCGGCGCCTTCAGTGCCCAGTCCAGGTACAGGCCTTCGGCAACATTGAGCACCGCCAGCGCCGCCGCATAGGAGCGGGTAGCTGCCGCTTCGCGCATGATCGCCTTGAAACCTGCGGTTGGCGCAGTGTCGGCAGGTTCAGTGCGCTGCGCCGGGCTTACCTCCAGGGCCTCGAAGGCGCGCAGGAAGTAGGTATTCTCATCACTGGAGATCATCCCGGCGAAACGGCCGAAGCGCAGGCGGGCCTCGAACGTGTCGGCGGTGGCGATGGCCGCGCCCAGCAAGGTCAGGAAGCTGTCGAGGAAACGGTGGTCCTGCACCAGGTAGTCGACCATGATCGGGGCCGGCAGGCTGCCGTCGCACAATTGGGTCACGAAACGGTGGCCAACGGCCGCCGACCAAGTCGGCTCGCTTTGGCGGCGCAGGTACTGGCTGAAACGTTCGGTCATGTTGCTGTCCTTGACGGGGGTGACAGCGAGACCTTGGTGGTGAGCATGGACGGGCCTCGCAGTGAGGCCGGCAAAAAGGCAGGTTACGAATCCCATCCCTTCGCCGGCATGATCCGGATCAGGTTCGAAGGGTCACCGCGCTGCAACGTTCAGCGGTTTCTCAGCCCGTTGCCGGGCTCCCCTTGGTGGCGTTCAGGTATACCCCAGTGAGTCGGTGCTGTCACTACCCAACCCCCAAAGCCTGGGCACCGGGTGACCCGCTAGTGGGGACATATCCCCATCTTTGACGCCCTGTTATTTAGCGCACATCAGACGCCACAAGGATTTGTTTAACAAAGCATTACTGAAATAGATGTTGGCACAGCCGTTGCTCAGGGCATTTTACCGGGCAAAACGCCTTTGATGGCTCTAAGCCATACAGCCGCGAGCGAGGCATAAGGCAATGAAAACACCTGTCGTGATCCACCCAGCCAGGCATGCATTCCAGCTGTCCACCGTCACCGCGCTGATGCTCAGCCTCGGGCTGATCACGGCTACAGCGGCCCCCCTCGACGATAACAGCCCGCCGCCGCCAACCGATCCCTCCGCCTACACCGACCAACCGGCTGATCCGACCCCGGCCTTGTTGAACCTCAATACATTGCCTGAAGCCAACCAAGGTTCGCTGGAGCTGACCAATGGTGTGTATGGCGACCGCGATACGGTGCGCACCGACAACGTACTACCGCCTGCCCTGCAAACGTCGGACAGGTACCCTACCAACGGCAAGCCCAGCCCGCTGTTTGGTGCGCAGCCGTTCACCCAGCAGCTGTTGCTGTTTGAAGAATTCGGCACAGAAAAGCTCGACCCCACCCTGCCACCGCCCAGCCTGACCTTCCCGGTTCCCACCCTGGGGGCCGCCCCGGCGCAGGACCCCAATGTCGTAGCCCGCAGCAGCCCCAGTGGCACTGCGCTGGAGGCTTTCCTCAAGCAACCCGGGCTTTACCCGTTCCCGACCCAGTACGCCAACGTGCTCGACCGCAACCCGTGGAAGGCGCAGATCGAGATGTTCCTGAACCGCCAGCCGGTCGGCTCCCCGGCTGAAGGCCGTCCACCAGGAAAAAGCTGGTCACACCAGCGCTGGAACGAGTTTTACCCGCAAGCTGCGTTCAAGACCGCGCAAGCCGGTGCGCGCATCAACCAGGGCCTGCGCGACCGCAATCAACTGCACAACTATGCGGTCGGTGAATTTGCCCCGGGCGGGCTGTACTACCAGACCTCCGACATCCCGACCACGCTGGGCACCACCAAGGGTATCGACACCCGCTTCCACCCGAATATGCCGCTGCAGAACCACAAGTCGCTGTGGACGTTCGATGGCACCTTCCCGGTCAAATTGCTGATGGTGCGCTATGGCCAGCCGGTGCTGATGCGTCATTACAACGCCCTGCCGATCGACCCTTCGGCCAACGGCGGTTTTGGCTTGCACACCATCTCGACCCACGAGCACAACGGCCACTCCCCGGCCGAAAGCGACGGCTTTGCCAACGCTTACTTCTTCCCCGGCCAGTACTATGACTACCGTTGGCCGGTGCAGCTGGCCGGCTACGACACCATCAACACCCGCGCACAAGACCCGCGTGCCGCGTTCCCTTGCTCACCGGGTGAAACCCTGTTCGTCAATGACGGCTCGCCAGGGCTGAAAACCTGTCAGAACGGCAGCATAAAGATCCGTGGCGACTGGCGCGAAACCATGAGTACCCACTGGTTCCACGACCACATGATGGATTTCACGGCGCAGAACGTCTACAAGGGCAACGCCGTGATGATGAACTACTACAGCGCCCTGGACCGCGGCAACGAGGCCCTGCAGGATGGCGTGAACCTGCGCTTCCCCAGCGGTTCGGGCATGCCTTGGGGCAACCGCGACTACGACGTCAACCTGGTGATGGCCGACAAGGCCTGGGATGCCAACGGCCAGCTGTGGTTCAACCCGTTCAACACCGATGGCTTCCTTGGCGACCAGATGCTGGTCAACTGGCAGTACCAGCCCAAGCTCAAGGTGCGCGCGCGCAGTTACCGCTTCCGTCTGCTCAATGGCTCGGTATCCCGCTACTTCAAGTTCGCCGTCGTGCGTGAAATCGCCGGGACCAGCGGCGAATTCAAGGGGCCATCCGGCTCCAACGTCTCCTATGCGCGGGTGCCGTTCCACATGATCGCCAACGACGGCAACATCATGGAGCACGCCGTGCCATTCGACGGCACCATGGACCTCAACGGTGACGGCAACCTGCAGGACAACAACGGTATCCTGCCGCTGCAAGGTATCGCCGAGCGCTACGACATCATCATCAACTTCGCCAAGAACGGCATCAAGGTGGGCGACAAGCTGTACTTCGTCAACCTGGAGGAACACCGCACCGGCAAGGGCCCGGAAGGTGCCATTTCGCTGGCCGACGTGCTGTCGGAGAAATACAAGGCCGTCATCAAGCAGACCAGCAAAGGCCCACAGTGGGATAACGGCGACCCGCTGGTCGGCAAGTTCCTGCAGTTGATCGTGCAGCCCTATAGCGGCCAGGACGTGAGCATGGACCCGGTGGTTTATGAGCCGGCAAAACCGGGCAAAGCCGAAGGCCTGAAGATGCTGCCGCTGCCCATTGACCGCAACTCGACCGCCGACCAGGCCAAGATCAAGGATGCCCGCCACCGCGAGTTCATCTTTGGTCGCTCCGACGGCACCGACACCACCCCCTGGACCATCAAGACCGATGGTGGCTTCGGCTACAGCATGGACCCACGGCGCATCAGTGCTGCGCCACAACTGGCCCAGCAGTCCACCGATGGCGGCTTCAGCGGCGACGGCACGCTGGAAGTGTGGAAGATCGTCAACGGCGGCAATGGCTGGAGCCATCCGGTGCATGTGCACTTCGAGGAAGGTGTGATTCTTAGCCGCGACGGCAAGGCGCCGCCAGAATGGGAGAAATGGGCACGCAAGGACGTCTACCGCATCGGGCCAGATGCCGATTCGTCGGAAGAAGTGGAAATGGCTATTCGCTTGCGCGAGTTCGCCGGTACCTACATGGAGCACTGCCACAACACCCAGCACGAAGACTCCTCGATGCTGCTGCGCTGGGACATTGAACACCCAGGGCAGTTCCAGGTGATGCCGACCCCGCTGCCAGGTTGGGATGGCGTGCAATACATGGCGTCGGTGGGCCTGCCGACCTTCCGCACCAAAGGCAAGGACGACAACGATGATGCTGCCAACAAGCCACCGGTCGCGGCCAACGACAGTGCGGCAACCACAGCGGGCAAGCCGATCACCCTGAACGTGCTGGCCAACGACACCGACCCGGAAGGTAACCTGCCATTGACTGTCGTTGGCCTCAGCCAGCCAGACTCCGGTCAGGGTAGCGTCAGCACCAATGGCACCACGGTGACCTACACCCCGCCGGCCACGGTCGCCACACCGTTCACCGCCAGCTTCAACTACACGGCGCGGGATTCCAAAGGGGCCGAGTCGGTGAACCCGGCCACGGTCAACATCGCGGTGAGCCAGGCGGCAGCGGTCGATCAGGTCCAGGTCGCCAGTGCTTCGGTCCAGGTACGCAGTGGCAACCGCTACACCTGGGAAGTGGCGGGCGCCACCACGGTGGCGACCGGCAACAGCATTACCGTGACCGCTGCCTCTACCAGCGGCCCGCTGAGCCTGGGCAATGCCACCCTGACTGCGGCCACCACCGGCGCTCGCTGGAAGCTGTCGGTGACCACTACCGGTACTGGCCCGGCAACACCGGCCACAGTAACCGTGAAATCGGCGTTGGGGCAGAGTGTGACCGTGCCCATCAGTATCAAGTGACTGCAAAGCGGGGCCGCCTCGCGGCCCCAGCCAGCCAACCGACGAGGACTGCATCATGCCCGGCTCATGGCGTTTCCTGCTGGTGCTCGCGCTGTTCGCCGCCAGCATCCCGTTGTGGCCGTTGCAGCCGCAACAACCGGTGGCCAAAGAAGCTGAAAGCCCTTGGGGTGCCGACTACTTTCCCAACATCCCCCTGCTCACCCAGGACGGTGAGCAAGTGCATTTCTTCGATGACCTGATCAAAGACAAGGTTGTCGCCATCAACTTCATCTTCACCGGCTGTTCCGATTCCTGTCCGGTAGAGACCGCACGCCTGCGCCAGGTGCAGAAGATTCTTGGTGACCGGGTCGGCAAGGACATTTTCCTGTACTCCATCAGCATCGACCCTTACAACGACACGCCCGCCACCCTCGAACGTTACGCTGAAAAGTTCGGTATCGGCCCCGGCTGGACACTGCTCACCGGTGAACCTGACGACATCGAACGGTTGCGCCGCAGCCTGGGGCTGTGGATTGACGGCCTGGAAAACGGCCGTTCCAAGGACCACAACCTGAGCCTGATCATCGGTAACCAAGCCACCGGCCGCTGGATGAAGGCTTCACCCTTCGAAAGCCCGTACATCCTCGCCGATCGCCTGGGCAACAGCCTGCACAACTGGAAGCAGGCCAGTGCCCTGAACAATGACTACGCCCAAGCCCCGGAAGTACGCCCGCCAAGCAGTGGCGAGCAGATCTTCCGCACCCGTTGCTCATCCTGCCACACGCTGGGCAATACCGAGTTGGGGCAACCCGGTATAGGTCCCGACCTGCTGGGCGTGACCCGCCAGCGTGATGCCAACTGGCTGACCCGCTGGTTGAAAGAACCCGACCGCATGCTGGCAGAAAAAGACCCCCTGGCCATGCTGCTGTACGAGCAGTACAACCGCCTGGCGATGCCCAACATGCGCCTGGGTGATGCCGAAGTCAGCGCCTTGATGACCTACATGGAAGAGGAAACCGCACGCCTTCAGGCGCCCTTGGCGGATACGGGAAACCCTTAACGGCGATTAGCTATCAGTCATCAGCCTGTCACCTTATTGTCGTATTTTTCGAGCATCACCCAGGGTCGGGAACTATCAGCAGTGATTCGCCGTTCGCTTTCATCCACCCGCCTTCTGCGGCTGCTGATCCTGATGCTGTGTGCAGCCACTTTGGCCTTTCTTTGGGGGCTGCACATCCTCTCCGTAACCGCCGCCCACCCGGCGTGCGGCCTTGGCCTGTATACACCCTCGGCATTGCCCTATTCGCGGCAGTTCTGGCTGAACCTGGGCATGACCCTGCTGATCCTCGGCAGTTTGTTGTGCACCTTGCGCCTGCTGCGCAAGCACCAGGAGGCTTTCAACGCACTGGAGCAGGCCCAACAGGTCAACCAGCAACTGATCGGGCGCCTTGAGGACGAACACCGGCGCAGCAGCCACGCCGCCGCCACCGACCACCTCAGCGGGTTGCACAACCGTCGCCAGTTTGTCGAGGTGGCGGGCCACGCGCTTACCCGGCAACGGGGCAAGCGCCGGCTGATGGCGATACTGTTCATCGACATGGACCGCTTCAAGTCGATCAACGACTCGCTCGGGCACAAGATCGGCGACCTGCTGCTGCAGGCTGTGGCCGGGCGCATCCAGCGCCTTCTGGACCCCGGCGACGAGGCTTCGCGCTTTGGCGGCGACGAATTCGTGGTGCTGCTGGCAGGCGAACGCAGCGAGGAACAGATCAATACCTGGGTTCGCGAACTGGTCCAGCGGTTGTCGGCCACCTATGCCCTGGATGGCCAGGAGGTCAATACCAGCCCCAGCGTGGGCGTAAGCATCTGCCCTCGCGACGGCCAGGACATCGACAGCCTGATCCGCAGTGCCGACGCGGCGATGTATTCGGCCAAACAGGCCGGGCGCGCGCAATATCGCTTCTTCGACCCCTCACTGAACCTGGCCGACATTCAGGCCTTCACCCTCGAACAGGCGTTCGGCAGTGCCTTGGCCGAGCGCCAGTTCGTGCTGCACTACCAGCCACAGATTCGCCTCGACACCCAGCAAGTGATGGGCTACGAAGCGCTGGTGCGCTGGGATCACCCCGAATTCGGCCTGCTGTACCCGGACCGCTTCATCGACCTGGCCGAACGCAGTGGCTTCATTGTCGAGCTGGGTTGGGAGGTGTTGCGCCTGGCGTGCGAGGCATTATCGGGGTGGGATGCCCTGGGCCGAGAGACGCGGCTGGCGGTCAATGTCTCCGCCCTGCAACTGCGCCAGGACGACTTCGCTACGCGGTTGCTGAACGAACTGCAACAGTATGCAATTGCGCCGCAGCGGCTTGAGCTGGAAATCACTGAAACCACCATCCTCGACCCGGAAAGTACCGCCGTGGCGCACTTGCACACCCTGCGCAGCGCGGGCCTGGGCATCAGCCTGGACGATTTCGGCCGCGGTTACGCCGGCTTCGCCCACCTGCATTCGCTGCCGCTAAGCAAGCTGAAAATCGACCGCTCGCTGATCGCCCCCTTGTCCAACAGCCATGACGACAGCCCGATCGTGACCTCCACCATCATCCTGGCCAAACGGCTGGGCCTTGAAGTGGTGGCCGAAGGTGTGGAAACCCGTGAGCAGGTGGTGTGCCTGAAACTGGCGGGTTGCGATATTGCCCAGGGCTATCACTTCAGCCGACCGCTGTCGCCGGCACAGTTGCGCGACTACCCGCACTTCAACGGCATCGAGGCCTCGCACGATACCATGGGGCTGGTGCCGGCCCGGCAGGATGGTGTTGCCCCGACGCCGCATTAGGTGCTTGTCCTGGGATTTCGGTTTATCGTGTGCCCATCACCCACCGACAGCCGCACCATGACCGATATCGAGCGCTACCTTCGCGCCGCCACCCGTGACAACACCCGGCGCAGCTACCAGGCCGCCATCGAGCACTTCGAAAGCCACTGGGGCGGCTTTCTCCCGGCCACCGCCGAGAGCATCGCCCGCTACCTGGTCGAACATGCCGAACACCACGCCGTCAGTACCCTGCGTCAGCGCCTGGCCGCGCTCAGTCAATGGCACGTCGCCCAAGGTTTCCCCGACCCGACCAAGGCACCGCTGGTACGTCAGGTTCTACGCGGCATCCGCACCCTGCACCCGACGCCGCCCAGGCAGGCCGCCCCGCTGTTGCTGCAACACCTGCAAACCGCCGTGGCATGTTTTGAAGAGGAGGCTCGCCAGGCCCGCGAACACCACGACCTGGCCGCCCTGCGCCGGGCACGCCGCGACACTGCGTTGCTGTTGCTGGGCTTCTGGCGAGGTTTTCGCGGTGATGAACTGGCACGCTTGCGCATCGAACATATCCAGGCCGAAGCCGGTGTCGGCATCACGCTGTTCCTGCCGCGCAGCAAAGGTGACCGCGAAGCCTTGGGCGTGCAGCACCGCACCCCTGCCCTCAAGGCCCTGTGCCCGGTAACGGCCTACCTGCAATGGCTGGAAGTTGCCGGCATTGCCCATGGGCCGGTGTTTCGCAAGCTTGACCGCTGGGGCAACCTCGGTGAAAGCGCGCTCAACAGCAACAGCCTGGTCGGCCTGTTGCGGCGCATGCTGGAACGTGCCGGGGTACCGGCGGCGCTGTATACCGGCCACTCGCTACGGCGTGGCTTTGCCACCTGGGCCACAGCCAATGGCTGGGAACTAAAATCACTGATGAGCTACGTGGGCTGGAAAGACGCCAAGTCGGCGCTGCGCTACATCGACTCGGCGCAGCGTTTTGGCGAGCTGGCCGTGTTGCCGGCCAGCCAGGCCCAAGCGCTTATTCCTTGAAGCTGTGCCGGGCGACACCGCCAATTGTCGGGTGGACGGCATACAGGTCGCCAGCATCCGGATAATGGAGCAGGTCTTCAGGGCTCATGTCGAAACGCGCGGTGCTGATGAACAAGGTATTCATGCCGGGCCCGCCAAAGCAGCAACTGGTGGGGCACGGTACCGGCATCAGTACCTGATCGGTCAGGTGGCCGTGGCGGTCGTAGCGCAGCAGGCAGCTGCCATGGTACTGGCACACCCACAGCCCGCCTTCGCGGTCCAGCGCCAGGCCATCTGGCCGCCCCAGTTCGGCAGGGGTTTCGGCAAACAGCGTAACAGCGCCCAGCCGGCCCTCCATGAGGTACTCGGCACGGTAGATGGCGCGCGCCGCCGAATCGACGAAGTATACCGTCTGGCCGTCTTGCGACCAGGCAACCCCAGTGGGCAAGGCCATGTCATCGTGGATGACCTCGTCGCTCAACTGCCCGTCAAAACGGAACAGCGCCCCGGTATTGCCGCTAAGGGCATCGTCCATCAAGCCGGTAACGAAGCGCCCTTGCGGGTCACAGGCGCCGTCGTTGAAGCGGAAGGTGGAGCGTGGATGGACCGATGCCGAATGCTGGCATACCTTGCGCGCCGCCACATCGAAGATGGCCACGCTGGCATCTTCGGTGAAAATCAGGTTGCCCCGGTCGGTCAGCGCAAGGGCGCCAATGCGCGCGGCTGACGCGTAAAGGTTCTCGACTTCGCCGTTTGGCGTCAGGCAGTTGATGCGCCCGCCAGAAATATCGATGAAGTACAACGCGCCGTTACGCTCATCCCAGACCAGGCTTTCGCCCAGGTCGGCGCGGGTATTGGCGACCTTGACTGGCACGCCGCTGCATTCCTTGATGCGGGGCGATCGTCCGGCCTGCCCCATGCCATAGACCAAGCCCAGGCCCTGTGCGGCATCGGTGACGGCCGCACCTTCGTTGTGGAAAGGCTCTGTAACGGGCATTTCTGGCTACCTTCGATTCTCCTTTTTACGATAACAACAAAAAATTCAATGACTTAATATTAAAAGCATGCAACTTTGATATCTCAGGGATATCACCACCGAGTCGCCACGCTGAAGGAATGCTTGATTGATCGAAACACGCTTGCTCAGGCAGTTCATCGCCGTGGCCGAAGAGCTTCATTTTCACAAGGCTGCCGAGCGCCTGCACATGGCACAGCCGCCGCTGAGCCAGGCGATCAGCCGCCTGGAAGAAAAACTCGGTTTCAGCTTGTTCTTGCGCAATACGCGCGGGGTGCGTCTGACCCCGGCTGGCACAGCCTTTCGCGATACGGCTTACCGCGTGCTTGCCGAGCTGGAACAGGGCATCGAGTACGCCCGTAATGTCTCTGCGGGTGTCAGCGGGAAACTGACCATCACGGCCATTTCCATCGCCTATTACGACTCGCTGCTCAACCGCTTGCGGCGCTATCGTGAGACTTACCCGAACGTGCAGCTGACCCTGCGCGAGATGCCATCGGCGACGCAGGCCAAGGCGCTGCTGGCCGGCGAGGCGGATATCGGCTTCATGCGCAGGCTACCGCTGCCGGTGGGTACGCTGGAGTCACGGCTGCTGCTTGACGAGCAGATAGTCATGGCGCTGCCCGCCAGCCATGTGAAAGCGCAGCAAGGCGATGTCGACCTGCGCGAGTTTGCCAATGAGGACTTTGTGTTTACCCCGCAAGCGTTGGGCGGCGGCTACCATGCCCAGCTGGTTGCCCTGTGCGAGTCGGCCGGCTTCTACCCTCGGGTGGTGCAGGAAGCCGCACAGATTCATACCCTGCTGGGACTGGTCGCCTGTGGTTTCGGTGTGGCCCTGGTGCCGGCTTCATTCGCCCGATCGACTCCGCGCGAGCGCGTACAGTTCTGTGCGATCCGCCCGATAGACGAGCAATCCACCCCAGGCATCGGCCTGTACATGAAATGGAACGCCCAGAATGCCTCGCCTGCGCTGGCCAATTTCATCGCCCTGTTCGAAGACGCAAAAACGCGTTGATCAGGCGCGCGCGGCGCAGCGCCATAACCGGCCCACGTCACAAGCCCGAGCCTGCAGCAGTTCTGCCGCGTTGGCACACGCTTGCTCCAGGCTCATCGGCCCGCTGGCCAACGCAAATGCAGCATCGACCCCATGGGCATACAACTGCTGGTAGCCCTCACCCAGTGTCCCGGCCAGCACCACCACCGGCACACCGTGGCGCTTGGCGACCCGGGCAACCCCCATCGGCGTCTTGCCGCGCAGTGTCTGGGCATCGAAACGCCCCTCACCCGTCACCACCAGGTCCGCGCCCTGCACCAAGGCGTCAAGGCCGGCCAGTTCGGCCACCACATCTACCCCCGGGCGGAACTGTGCCCCCATGAACGCACGGGCGGCGAAGCCCATACCACCGGCAGCGCCGCACCCAGGGTAGTCGCGCACATCGTCGCCCAGCAGCTGTGCACAATGGTCGGCAAAATGCCCCAGCGCCTGGTCCAACGCCTGCACCTGCTGCGGGTTAGCGCCCTTCTGCGGGCCGAAAATCGCCGATGCGCCGTTGGCGCCGCACAGCGGGTTGTCGACGTCCGCCGCGACTTCGAATTGCACCTCGGCCAGGCGCGGGTCGAGGTGACTGGCGTCGATCCGCGCCAGCTTCGCCAGTGCCAGGCCACCTTCCTCCAGCGCTTGCCCCTCGGCATCCAGCAGGCGCAGGCCCAGCGCGCGCAGCATGCCGCTGCCTGCATCGTTGGTGGCGCTACCACCGATGGCCAGTACCACCCGCTGTGCGCCGGCGGCCAAGGCGGCGGCAATCAGCTCGCCGGTGCCCCAGGTGCTGCTGCGGCACGCATCACGCTGGTCGGTTGGCACCAGCTGCAAGCCACTGGCCTGGGCCATTTCGATGATGGCCGTGCGGCTTTGTGGCAGCCACCCCCAACCGGCTTCGACGCTGTGCCCCAGTGGCCCACGTACCGCTTGGAGGCGCAGTTCGCCGTGGCTGGCCGCCAGGATCGCCTCCATGGTGCCTTCGCCGCCGTCGGCCATTGGGCACTCGACCAAGGCTGCGTCCGGCCACGCCCGGCTCAGGCCAGCAGCGATGGCACGGGCGACACCGGCAGCATCGAGGCTGTCCTTGAACGAGTCGGGGGCAATGACGATCTTCATGGGGATTCTCCTGTCCTGATGAGCGGCATGCTGACAGGTGCCCGCCAGGCTGGCCTCGGTCAAATGCACAAACCGCCGGGCGGGTTGTTTGGGCAGATGCCTTCGTGGCGGCGCCTGCAGGCGCCGCGTCAGTCAGCAGGCAACAGCTGCAACCCCAGGTACAAGCTCAGCATCCCCTCCATGCGCAGCGGGTCGACCTCACCCAGTTCGGCAATCCGTTCCAGCCGATAGCGCAGGCTGTTGCGGTGGATGCCCAAGGCATCGGCACAGGCCTGGCTCTGGCCGTCATGGGCACACCACGCGCGCAGGGTGGTGAGCAACTGCCCACTGTTGTCCTTGGCGCGAATGCGCTGCAACGGTTCCAGCAGTTCATCCAGCGCATCGTCGTTGCGATGCCGCCACAGCAGTGCCGGTAGCCGGTAGCGATGCAGGCTCAGCAAGCGCTCGGCGGGGAGTACCTCGCGCCCGTAGGCCAGCAAGTCTCGCACTCGGCGATAACCTCGGCGCAGTTGTTCCAAGCTCTGCGCGGTACTGCCCAAAGCCAGGCGCTCCACGCCCCAGCCATGGCGTTGCAGCCGCTCGAGCAGGCGTGGCTCATCCAGCTTCACACCTGCGGGCCGACACCACAGCAACGACCGCCGCGCCGGGCTGACACACCAGCTGTCCGGGTAGCGGCTCAGCAACCACGCGGCAAGCGCCTCGGCGGGCGGCCCCGAGGCCAGCTCGAACAGGCAAGGCACCCGTGGCAACTGCGGCTTCAGGCCCAGTTGCCGGGCTTCGTCGAGCAAGCGTGGCGAGTCGCCGCTGCCGCCTAGCAACAGCGCCAGCAGGTCATCACAACGCTGGCGTCGCCATTGCTGGTCGGCTTGCAAATGGCGCTGGGCCAGCAGCATCTCGGCGGTCATCCGTACCAGTTCACCATAGGTGCGCACCTGTTGCGGGTCACCCGTCAGGCCCAGTACGCCCATCAGCCGGCCATCGAGCATCAGCGGCAGGTTCACCCCGGGCTGCACGCCCTTCAGGCATTTGGCCGCATCAGTATCCAGCTCGACGATACGGCCATTGGCCAGGACCAGTTGCGCGCCTTCATGGCGGGTGTTGATACGCTCCGGTTCACCGCTGCCCAGGATCAACCCCTGGCTGTCCATGACATTGACGTTGCACGGCAGAATGGCCATCGCCCGGTCAACGATATCCTGCGCCAGGTCATGGTCGAGTTCGAACATTGCGGGGTCCTTTAGGTGTCAGGCTTTTGGGCTCGGGCACAGCAGCCTGGGCCAGGCACTGTGCAAAAGCACAAAGACAGGCCGACTGCAGTCCCCGAGACTCGTCAGGGCGAGCGCCGGCACAGGCGACGCGGCGACAACCATAACAACAGAGAACCCGATCATGGCACACAGCCTCGCCCCTGACCAAGGCACGGACACCACCCGCAACGCGCTGTATCGGCGCATCACCCTGCGGCTGATTCCGTTCATTTTCATCTGCTACCTGTTCAACTACCTGGACCGCGTCAACGTCGGCTTTGCCAAGTTGCAGATGCTCGACGCCCTGAAGTTCAGCGAAACGGTGTACGGCCTAGGCGCCGGCATCTTCTTCATCGGTTACGTACTGTGCGGTTTGCCAAGCAACCTGGCGCTCAACCGGTTTGGCCCTCGGCGCTGGATTGCACTGATGATGATCGCCTGGGGCAGCCTCTCCACCTGCCTGCTGTTCGTCACCACCCCCACCGAGTTCTACACCTTGCGCCTGTTCACCGGCGCCGCCGAAGCCGGCTTCTTCCCAGGTGTGGTGCTGTACCTCTCGCGCTGGTTCCCGGCGGCCCGTCGCGGGCGCATCATGGCCCTGTTCATGTCGGCGATCCCGGTGTCGGGCTTGCTCGGTGGGCCGTTCTCCGGCTGGATCCTGCAGCACTTCGCCGCTGGCCAACACGGCCTGGCCGGCTGGCAGTGGATGTTCCTGATCCAGGGCCTGCCGACCGTTGCCCTGGGCATACTGGCGGTGTTTTTGCTCAGTGACGGCTACCAGAAAGCGCCTTGGCTGAGTACGGCGGAACGCCAGCTGATCGCAACCGACCTGGAAGCCGATGCTGCCAGCAAACCAAGCACTGCCGGCGACAGCGTACTGGCCGTTTTGACCAACCCGCTGATCTGGACCTTCGGTTTCGTCTACTTCTGCATCCAGAGCGGTGTGTACGCGATCAACTTCTGGCTGCCATCGATCATCAAGAACATGGGCTTCGACAACCCGCTGCTGATCGGCTGGCTCAGCGCCGTTCCGTACCTGCTGGCGGGTGTGTTCATGATCCTGTGCGGGCGCTCGGCCGACCTGCGCAACGAACGGCGCTGGCACCTTGTGGTGCCGATGCTGATGGGTGCGATCGGCCTGCTGATTGCGGTGAACTTCGCGGGTAACCCGACCATTGCCATTCTTGGCCTGTCGATTGCCACCATGGGCGCGCTCACCGGCCTGCCGATGTTCTGGCCAATGCCCACCGCGCTGCTCAGTGCCGGTGCCGCTGTGGCCGGTTTGGCCATCATCAACTCGGTGGGCCAGATGGCGGGGTTCCTCAGCCCGTACTTGGTGGGGTTCATTAAGGACCAGACCGGTTCCACCGATGCCGCACTGTATTCGCTGGCGGCGCTGATCGTGCTGGGTAGCCTGGTAGCCTTGCGGGTAACGCGGGCAGGTGCGCTGAGTACTGCAAAGGCCAGTTGAGCCCATTCGCGGGCTCGCCCGCTCCCACAGGACCGCCACAGTGTTCGAGCTCGTGGTGATCCTGTGGAAGCGGGCAAGCCCGCGAAAAGGCCAGCCCAGGCCACGCACAATCCACACCCTCCACCGATCGTCAGCTCAACGCATCCCCTGCCCGACCCAGGCGTCAAATGGTTCCAAAGACCCCTTTGGAGAACCTCATGACCCAGCACGCCGTCGCCCTCCTGAGCGAGCTCGACGAACACCGTCCTCTGCGTGTTCAGGCCGGTAGCGAAGAACTTGTCCTCATCCGCCAGGGCGACCAGGTTCGGGCCTACCAAGGCCATTGCCCCCACGCAGGCGCCCCGCTCGACGAAGGTGTGGTTTGCGGTGGCCTGTTGGTGTGCCCTTGGCATAAAGCGGCCTTCGCGGTTGACGATGGCGTGGTCTGCGAGCCCCCGGCGCTGGCCGACCTGCGTCGCTACAAAGCCTGGGTCAAGGGCGATGAAGTCTGGGTCGATGACCAGCCCCTGCCAGCCATCGAGCCGCCACGCCACAGCGATGCCCGCTGCTTCGTCGTGGTGGGTGCTGGCGCCGCTGGCAGCGCTGCAGTCGCTACGTTGCTGGCCCACGGCTTCGCCGGCCGGCTGGTGTGGGTCGATCAGGAACGCCAGCCCGCCTACGACCGCACGGCCCTGAGCAAATTCGTGATTGCCGGGCAGATGCCGCCCGATGAAGTCCCCGCCCTGCTTGATGCCGACGCCTTGCGCAAGGGCCAGTTGGAGCGCAAGCACGGCAAGGTGCGCACACTCAACAGCCAGAAACGCCAGCTGACGCTCGCCGACGGCCAACAGATCGATTACGACGCCTGCCTGCTGGCCACCGGCGGGAAAGCACTGCGCCCGGACATCCCCGGCGCCGAGCTGCCCGGGGTGTTCACCCTGCGCTCACGGGAGGATGCCGCCCAGTTGCTCGATGCCGCCGAACCCGGCCAACCGGTGGTCATCATCGGTGACGGTTTCATCGGCCTCGAAGCCGCCTCGGCATTGCGCAAGTACGGCCTACAGGTGCACGTGGTCACCCGCCACGAAGTCCCCCTGGCCCGGCAGCTGGGTGAACGCATCGGCCGCAGCATCCGTGAGCTGCATGAGCGCAAGGGTGTTACCTTCCACGGCCCTACTGAAGTTCAGCGCATCGAGGGGCAGGACAACGTCGAAGCCGTGCAACTGGCCAACGGAGAACGGCTTCAAACACCCTTGGTGCTGCTCGGCACGGGGGTAAAACCGGCCACTGCCTTCCTCCAGGGCGTGCCGCTGACCGAGGACAAGTCCGTGAGGGTCGACGCAGAACTGCGCGCTGCCGATGGCCTGTGGGCGGCGGGGGATATCGCCACCTTCCCGCTCACCGGTCGACCTGTGCGCATCGAGCACTGGCGTCTGGCCCAGCAACACGGGGTGATCGCTGCAGCCAACATGCTTGGCGAGCAGCGCCGCTATGCCGATGTGCCGTTCTTCTGGACTTTCCAGCACGGCCGCACTTACGAAGTGCTTGGCCACCCCCGGGACTGGAACCGGATCGAGTTCGTCGGTGAGCCGGAAAAAGGCGATTTCATTGCGCTGCAGTGTGTGGATGAACGGGTTGAAGCCGTGGTCGCCAAGGGTTATTCCGATGCCATGGCAACGCTGTCGCAACGCATGAAACGCCCGTTAAGCCTACAAGAGGCTTTGGCGCTAATTGGCTGAGGTCCGCCTTTCAATGCGCCCCGGTTGTGTGTAAAACAGCGGGATCAGCCGACTGAAAAGGACCCAAGCGCATGATCTACCGCCCCCTCGGCCGCAGTGGCCTGCAGGTATCCGCCCTCACCCTGGGTAGCATGATGTTCGGCGAGCAGACCAGTACCGAAGACGCCCTGCGCATCATCGACAAGGCCTGGGACCAGGGCATCAATTTCATCGACACTGCGGACGTTTACAACGCCGGGCGCTCGGAAGAAATCGTCGGTGAAGCGGTGGCACGCCACCGTCAGGACTGGATCGTCGCCAGCAAGGTCGGCTTCGGCCCGGCCGATGGCCTGCCCAACCGCAGCGGGCTGTCGCGCAAACACATCTTCAATGCCCTGCAGGCCACCCTCACCCGCATGGGCATGGACTACCTGGACATCTACTACCTGCACCGTGAAGACCACAAGGTGCCGCTGGAAGAGACCGTGCTGGCCATCGGCGACTTGCTGCGCCAGGGCAAGATCCGCTACTGGGGCGTGTCCAACTTCCGTGGCTGGCGCATTGCCGAGGTCTGCCACATTGCCGAGCGCCTCGGGGTGCCCAGGCCGGTGGTGAGCCAGCCGCTGTACAACATCGTCAACCGTCAGGCCGAGCCCGAGCAACTCACTGCCGCCGCCGCCCATGGCCTGGGCGTCGTGCCGTTCAGCCCGTTGGCGCGTGGCGTACTCAGTGGCAAGTACGCGCCGGGGGCGGTGCCGGATGCCGGCAGCCGCGCAGGGCGCCAGGACAAGCGCATCATGGAAGTGGAGTGGCGCCAGGAGTCGCTGGCCATCGCCCGGCAGATCCAGGCTTACGTTGAGGCCAAGGGCGTGGGAATGGTTGAGTTCGCCATTGCCTGGGTGCTGAATAACCAGCTGGTGAGCTCGGCGATTGTCGGGCCGCGTACCGAAGCGCAGTGGGACACCTATGGCGGTGCATTGGCGGTGAAGATCACGGCGGAGGATGAAGCGTTCATCGACTCGCTGGTAACGCCGGGGCATGCATCCACGCCGGGGTTCAATGATGTGGCGCATTATGTGAGCGGGCGCTTGGCGCGCAGCTGACGCATTGGGGAGCCCTGCGCCGGGCTCCCGGTCCTCCCTTTCCCCAATCACCCCGGTATTGTGCGATGGCGGCCACAGCGAGGTCACGCGCTGCTGCCAGGCCACCGTGCGGGTCAACAACTGTGAGTCTTCCTTGGGTGCGCCAATAGGCACCGCAACGTCTACGCCCTCCTCGACCAGGTCGACGAAGCGGTCGGTGAAACGATGAGTCATCGAACCGGCATAAATGGGGCCGAAGCCAGCTAATGCAAGGCCACAGGCTGGCTAGGGCGTGTTCGGGGCTTGCCTCATGTACGCGTCTGTCCAGGCGGCCAACGGCAGTGGTGGCTGCTGGTCGACAATACGCCGCCAGATCAAACGCAGGTCATTACCGTTGAACATCGAGCCAGGCCCACTGCCTTGCCACCGCGAAGGTACGTCGGCAACCCAGTGCCCCTGGCGGTCACGGTGGGCCATGTTGAAACGGAAGGTGTAGTTGCCAGGGATGCCCATGCGCAAGTCGGTCACCACCAGCGCGTCGCCCACCTGGTCGTAGCGCAGCCAGTCATCGGTAAACCAGCGCAAACGCTGGTGCAAAGGGCTTCCTGCCAGTGCTTTCGCCAGCTGCAGATTACGCGGCAAACGCTGCATTTCAGGCGCTTGCCGGTCAAACCCGCTGCTGATGCCCTCGTAGTAATCACCTTCCTGGGTCTTGGCCAGTACGCGCCAGACCAGACTGTTGAAAGCGAACGGCACGGCGCGCACTTCACTGGCGACAATGCCTTGCTGATCCAGTGCCGCCTGGAAGCGCTGCTCTGCCGCCATACGCCCGGCAAGGCCGAAACCCAGGTAAGCGGTACTGAACACCAGCGCCAAGGTCAGCAGACGTGTCGCCTTTGCAGTCACTCCCTTGAAGATGGCGTAGATAACCGCCGCCAGCAGCGGCAAGGTGTAGACCGGGTCGATGATGAACACCGCCGCCCAGCTTTGCGGGGTGGCCTGCAAAGGCCAGAACAACTGCGTACCGTAGACCGTGAAGGCATCTAGCAACGGATGAGTAACCAGTACCAGCCAGAACGCCACAAACAACCTGGACAAGGTGTAACCCTTGCCAGGCCAGCATTTGTGGACCAGCCAGGCCAGTAGCAAGGCCAGCCCGGTAAGCACGAACAGCGAGTGGGAGAACCCGCGGTGGTAGGTCATCTGCGACACCGGGTCGGCGTAGCGGATGATCACGTCCAGGTCGGGCAGCGTGCCCAGCGCAGCGCCATACAGCAACGCGCGCCGCCCCTGGATGCGGCCAAGCACGGTACCCTGCAGGGCCGCGCCGAGTAAGGCTTGGGTGATGGAGTCCAAGGGTCGCGCTCCTGAAAGGGATATTTGCGCAAGCTACCTTCATACGACCTCGGTGCACAATTCCCTTGGCTGGCTCAGAACAGCTGCCAGGTGTACACCAACGTCAGGCGGTTTTCGTCGATGTCACTGCGGTAATTGGAGCGCGCCATGGCGTTCCTCACCCGAATCCCCAGCCCCTTCAGCACGCCGCTCTGCACCGCATAGCCAATGTCCAGGTCACGTTCGCGATCCCGCCCTTCGTAACCCAGCCCGGTATCGACATTGTTACCGGTTATGTACCGCACAGTCGCCGTCAGGCCCGGTACGCCCAGGGCGGCGAAGTTGTAGTCGTAGCGCACCTGGTACGAGCGCTCATCGGTGTAGGCAAACTCATACGTCGGCACCTCGTTACCCAACGGCGAAATGTTGGCGAATACCCGAGGGAACGGGCTGTCGCCATAGATGCCCTGGTAGCCGGCATGGAAGCTGTGCCCGCCATGCCGGGCGGTGAACATCGAGAAGAATGCCTGGTTGTCGATATTGCCCAGCAGCGCATCGCCATCCTCACGCGCGGTGAAATAGCCCAGGTTTGCGCTAAGCACCCAGTCCCCTACTGGCTTGCTGTGCTTCAGGCCGACAAAGCCTTGTTCATAGATGTCTTCCAACTGCCCGTACCACAGGCTGACGCTGCTCTGGTTGGCGTTGAACGCATAGTCCCCGCCCACGTAGTTGAAGGCATCGCTTTCAGCCTGGCGCATCGGCACATGGCCGAGCATGGCGTTCATCTTGCCGTCGCCGCCTTCGTTACGCAGGTGAGTGCTTTTCAGGTGGCCGGCCTGCAAGGTCAGCCCGTCGATTTCCGACGAACTCAAACTGGCGCCCTGGTAAGTCGGCGGCAACAGGCGGATATCACTGAATGTCAGTACCGGCAGGTTGGGTTGCAGTTCACCGATGCGCACTTCGGTCTTCGACAGGCGGGCCTTGAAGGTAGGCGCCAGGCGGCTGTACTCGTCGGCGGCACGGCCATCGCCATGCACCGGCAGCAGGCCGGTATTGGCCCGGTCGGGGCTGCTGTCGAGCTTAATACCCAGCAGGCCCAGCGCGTCCACGCCAAAACCGACGGTACCGGGGGTGTAGCCCGACTTGAAGTCGAGGATGAAGCCCTGGGCCCACTCCTCGGCCTTGGACTGCTTGTTGGCCCCGACGATGTCAGAGAAATCGCGGCTGAAATAGTAGTTGCGGGCACTCAGGGTGGCCTTCGAGTCCTCGAAAAAGCCGCCTTCGGCAGCCAGCAGTGGTTGGCTGAGCAAAGTCAGGCCCAGGGCGACACAAGGGGTGTGATTCATTCCGAAGCTCTCTTGATCTTGTTTTTATGGGTAAAGCGTTGGGAACACTGCAGTTCATGGGGTACGGCGCAGCACCTCCCGGGCACGTGGCCGATGCAACCTGAGCAGCGCATGGGCCAGCAGGCCGAACAGCAGCCCCCAGAACGCCGCCGACAACCCCAGGAACGCCACCCCCGAAGCGGTGACCAGGAAGGTGAACAGCCCGGCGTCGCGCTCGGCCGGCTCTGCCAGGCTGCGGGCCAGGGCCTCGCTGATGGCACCATACAGGGCCAAGCCGGCCAGGGCAGCGATCAGCGCAGCAGGAAAGGCGGCGAACAGCGACATCAACGTGGCGCCGGCAATGCCCAGCAGCAGGTACAGCGCACTGCCAGCCACCGCCGCCACATAACGCCGCCGCGGGTTTTCATGGGCTTCATGGCCGGTGCACAGGCTGGCGGTAACCGCCGCCAGGTTCAGCCCGTGGCAGCCGAACGGCGCCAGCAGCGCTCCAGCCAGGGCACTGGCGCTGATCAACGGGCTGGCGGGTGTGGCGTACCCGGCGTTGCGCAGTACCGCCATGCCTGGCATGAACTGCCCGGTGAGCGCCACCAGCACCATTGGCAAGGCCAGGCTGAATACCGCCGAAAGGCTGAACTGCGGCGTGACCCACTGTGGCGAAGCCAGTTCCAGCACCAGCGCCTCACTGCGAAACGCCCCGCTGGCAACGGTCACCAGGGTTCCCACGCACAGCACCGCCGCCACCGCATAGCGTGGCTGTAGCCGGCGCATCAGCACGTAGGTAACGAACATCGCCAGCACCAGTAGCGGCTGCACTGGCAGGGCGCGGAACACGTCGATGCCGAAGCTGAACAGAATGCCCGCCTGCACGCCGGCAGCGATGGACCCCGGCAGGCGCCCGATAATGCGGTCGAAGGCCCCGCTGATGCCGATCATCAGCAGAACCAGATTGGCCACCAGGTAAGCCCCCACGGCTTGCTCCAGGCCGAGTTGCGGCAAGGCGGTGACCAACAGCGCGGAACCTGGAATCGACCAGGCGATCACCACAGGTACCCGGTAGTGCAGGCTGAGCAGCGCACCGAGCACGGCACTGCCCATGGACACGGCCCAGACCCAGGATGACAACTGCTGGTGGGACAGGCCGGCGGCTTCGGCGGCGTGGAAGATGATCACCAACGGGCCTGCGTAGGAGATCATCGTGGCGATGCAGCCAGCGACGATGGCGGACAGCGAGCTGTCCTTGATCAGGGTTTTCATGGCACCTCTGGCGCGGCATTGGCCGGGCGCGGTGCCCGGCGCTTGTTCTTCGGGTCACGCCTGCGTCGCAAGGGCCTGGGCGTGCCGACGGCCACTGGCCAGGTGCACGGCCATGGCCAGCGCAGCGATTGCGCCAGGGATGGCGAACGCGATGAAGTTAAGTTGCAGCGGCAGGTTGATGCCCATCAGCGCGCCGCCCAGCAGCGGGCCGACGATGGCGCCGTTACGCCCAATGCCCGAGGCCCAGCCCAGGCCGGTGGAGCGCACCGACAGCCCATACATCTGCGCGGCGCCGGCATACAGCAGGATCTGCGTGCCGATGGTGGTGGCGCCGGCAATGAAGATCAGCAGGTAAAGCACCGGCATCGGGCTGTTCACCCCCAGCAGGCTGATCGACAGCGCAGCGGCAATGAAGAACGCCATCTTCACCTTGACCAGGTTGTAGCGGTCGCCCAGCCAGCCGCCCAGAATTGCCCCGGCCATGCCGCCAAAGTTCAGCGCCAGCAGGAACGACAGGCTCGAACCCAGGCTGTAGCCCGCGTTGGCCATCAGTTTCGGCAGCCAGGAACTGAGTGCATAGACCATCAGCAGGCAGCAGAAGAACGCCAGCCACAGCGCCAGTGTCCGTATGGCCAGGCCATTACGGAACAGCTCCAGCACCGATGCCCCGCTGCCTTTGCGGTCAGCGGCCTGCAACACGTCATCCGCCTGTACATCGCATTCCGGGTCCAGCCGCTTCAACAGTTTGCGAGCTTCTTCGGTGCGGCCCTGGTGCACCAGGAAGCCGATCGACTCAGGCAGGTAGTAGAGGATCACCGGCAACAGCAGCAGTGGCACGGCAGCGGCGAAGAACATCGACTCCCAGCCAAAGCGCGGCAGCATGAAGATACCCACACCTGCCGACAGCATGCCGCCCAGCGAATAGCCGCTGAACATGATTGCCACCAGCGTGCTGCGCAAGCGCTTGGGCGCATATTCGTTCATCAGTGCCACAGCGTTGGGCATCAGGCCGCCACAGCCCAGGCCGGCAATGAAACGGTAGATGCCGAACTCGCTCGGGCTGCTGGCAAAGCCATTGAGAATGGTTGCCCCCGAGAACAAGGCGAAACAGATGGCAATGCCCTTCTTGCGCCCGATACGGTCGGCCAGGCTGCCGAATGCCAAGGCGCCGAACATCATGCCGAACAGCGCGTAGCTGCCCAGCGCACCGGCCTGCAACGGGGTAAGCCCCCACTCTTTCATGATGACCGGCAGTACCACGCCGTAGATGAACAGGTCATAGCCGTCGAAGATCAGCAGCAGGCCGCACCAGGCCATGACCATCCAGTGGAACGGGGTAAAGCGCGCGTTATCGATGATCGGGTGTACGTCAAGGGTTCGCATGGCATCTGTCGCTCTTGTTTTTGTTGTGAGGGAAAACTGTTGCCTGGAAGTTGCTGCTCAGCCGAGGTCGCCGCCTCCTACCGGCAAGGTCACGCCGGTGATGTATGAGGCTTCGTCAGAGGCAAGGAACAGAATCGCGCCCACTTGCTCGTCGATGCTGCCGTAGCGGTGCATCAGGCTGCTGTCGAGGGTCTGGTCGACGATCTGCTGGTACCAGTGTTTTTCCTGTTCGCTTTGCTCGGCGCTGTTGCGTGGCACGCGACGGGGTGGCGCTTCGGTGCCGCCGGGTGCGGTGGCGTTGACGCGGATACCACGGCCAGCGGTTTCAAAGGCCAGGCACGCGGTGAGCGCGTTGACGCCGCCTTTGGCCGCGCCATAAGGCACGCGGTTGACGCCACGGGTGGCGATGGACGAGACGTTGACGATGGCGCCGCTACCGCGCTCGAGCATGTAGGGCAGCGCGGCATGGCAGCACCACAGGGTGGGGAACAGCGAGCGGCGCACCTCGGCTTCGATCTGCGCCACCTCATAGTGTTCAAAAGGCTTGGCCCAGATGGTGCCGCCGACGTTGTTGACCAGGATGTCGAGGCGGCCGAAGGTTTCCACTGCACTGGCCATGACACGGGCGCAGTCGGCGTGTTGTTCGAGGTCGGCGGTGAGGGTGAGCATGCCCTCGCCGGCCAGCTCGTGGACCAGTTCGGAACGGTCTACCGCGACCACTTGCGCGCCTTCGGCCTTCAGCCGCCAGCACACGCCCCGTCCGATGCCCTGTGCGGCACCGGTGACCAGGGCGACCTTGCCTTGGAATCGGTTGTTCATACGCAAATCTCCGGTTCGCAATAGCCCCTGAGGGAGCAACTGTCTTGCTCCAATCTGAAGCCCGCGCGATCATTGTGGGAGCGGGCTCGTCCGCGAACACGGGCAGAGCCCGTGCCATCCACCGCGCTGCCTGCTTCGCGGGCAAGCCCGCTCCCGCAGGGTCGGCGTATTGCTTGGAATAATTGGGAGTTGTCAGGCCGCTGCCGCGAACTTCTCGTAGTAGAAATTGGCCGGGGTAATGCCCTGCTCGCGCACGTACTGGCTCACCGCCTCGACCATCGGTGGCGGCCCGCACAGGTACAGGTCCACATCGCCATCGTTCAGGTGGCGCGGCTCGATGTGCTGGGTCACATAGCCCTTCTGCGGGTACTGGCTGTCCGGGTTGGCTACGCAGGCGCTGAAGGTGAAGTTGGGGATACGCGCTGCAAAGTCTTGCAGCCGATCCAGCTCGACCAGGTCGAAGTCATTGGTCACGCCATAGATCAGATGCAGCGGGTGTTCACTGCCCTGCTCGGCGATCTTTTCCAGCATCGCGGTGAACGGGGCCAGACCAGTGCCGCCAGCCAGCAGCAACAGCGGGCGCTGGATAGGCCGCAGGTAGAAGCTGCCCAACGGCCCCGCCAGGCTCATGCTGTCGCCGGCCTTGGCCAGGTTGGTGAGGAAGCTGCTCATCAAACCGCCCGGCACGTTGCGGATCAGGAAGCTGACTTCGCCGTCCTTCTGCAACGAACTGAACGAATAGGCACGGCTCTGCTCGCTGCCCGGCACCTTGAGGTTGACGTACTGCCCCGGCAGGAAGGCCAGGCGGCTGAGGGCCTCGCCCTTGATCGACAGGGCGATGGTGCTGGCCGACAGCTGGCGTACATCGCTGATGGCCGCCTCGAAGCTGGCCTGTTCGGTCTTGCACAGCTGCGACGAAGCCGGAATGCGGATCACGCAGTCGCTTTCGGCGCGCATCTGGCAGGTGAGCACATAGCCTTCAGCGATTTCGTCTTCGCTCAGGGCGTCTTCGATGAAGTTGTCGCCCAGCTCGTAACGCCCGGATTCGGCCTTGCATTTGCAGGTACCGCAGGCGCCATCGCGGCAGTCCAGCGGGATGTTGATGCCTTGGCGGTAGGCCGCGTCGGCCACGGTTTCATAGCCGGTGGCTTCAATGAAACGGGTAACCCCGTCTTCGAAATTCAGTGCGATCTGGTAGCTCATGTTGCACCTCGCGGGCGAGCCGGCCCACGGCGCGTCGCAGGACGCACCGGGCAATGCTCGTAAAACCCTGTATCAGATGTGGTAGATGTCGATGACCTGGCGCACGTAGTCGTTCTTCAGCACCACCTTCTTGGCCTTGATCAGCGGCTGCTCGCCGCGCAGGTCGAGGGTGTAGAAGCTGGTACCGAAGTAACTGTCGGTGGTCTTGTAGCGGAAGCTCAGGGTGTGCCAGTTGAAACGCACCTGGCAGCTGCCCTCGCCTTGCTCGACGATCTCGATGTTGCTGATGTTGTGCGAGGTGCGGGTGTCGGGCACGGTCGCACTGGAGCGCTCGGTCTTGATACGGAACACGCGGTCTTCCAGGCCGCCACGGTTGCCGTACCAGATCAGCGAGATTTCGCTTTGTGGGTCTTCGGTGAGGGCGTCATCGTCATCCCAGCTCGGCATCCAGAAGCTGGCGTCGCTGGCGTACAGCTCCAGCCACTCGTCCCACTGGGCGTCATCCAGGTAGCGCGCTTCGCGGTAGAGGAAGTCGCGCACGGTTTCATACAGGCTCATTGCACGGCCTCCACAGGGATCAGCTGCTGCTCGTCCTTCAGGGCCTGGATCATGGTGTCCTGCCAGTATTTGTGTTGCAGCACGAACAGGCCTTCGTCCTCGGTGCGCACGCCAGACAGCAGCGGATGGAGCTCGATCTCTTTAGCCGCTTCATCGGCGCCTTCGACCCAGTGCTTCGCGCCACGGGACATGTCGTTCCAGCCAGAGCCGCCGCCGTAGCCGGTCTGGCAGGAGCGGAACTCTTCCAGGTCGTCCGGGGTGGCCATGCCGCTGACGTTGAAGAAGTCTTCGTACTGGCGAATGCGCTTGGCGCGGGCATCGGCGCTCTCGCCTTTGGGCGCGATGCAGTAGATGGTGATTTCAGTCTTGTTCACCGAAATCGGCCGGGCAACGCGGATCTGCGAGCTGAACTGGTCCATCAGGTACACGTTCGGGTACAGGCACAGGTTGCGCGAGTTCTCGATCATCCAGTCGGCACGGGCCTGGCCGAAGTCGGCAGCCAGCTGGTCACGGCGCTCGTAGGCGGGGCGGTCTTCCGGGTTGGCCCAGCGGGTCCAGAGCAGCAGGTGGCCATGGTCGAAGGAATAGAAGCCCCCGCCCTGCTTGGCCCAGGAGCCGGCGCTCATGGTCTTGATCTCGTCACCGGCCTCACGCTGCTTGCGCTGGTTCTGGGTGGCGGCGTAGTTCCAGTGCACAGAGCTGACGTGGTAGCCGTCGGCGCCGTTTTCGGCGGTGAGCTTCCAGTTGCCTTCGTAGATGTACGAGCTGGCACCGCGCAGCACTTCCAGGCCTTCTGGCGACTGGTCGACGATCATGTCGATGATTTTGGCCGACTCGCCCAGGTGCTCGACCAGCGGTTTCACATCGGCATTCAGGCTGCCGAACAAAAAGCCCCGGTACGACTCGAAGCGCGCCACCTTGGTCAGGTCGTGGGAGCCGTCGCAGTTGAAGCTGTCGGGGTAGCCGGCGTTGCTTGGGTCTTTCACCTTCAGCAGTTTGCCGCTGTTGTTGAACGTCCAGCCGTGGAACGGGCAGGTGTAGCTGGACCGGTTGCCGCGCTTGTGCCGGCACAGCATGGCGCCTCGGTGGCTGCAGGCATTGAGGAAGGCATTGAGCTCACCGTCCTTGTTACGCGCGATGAAAATCGGCTGGCGCCCCATGGTCAGGGTGAGGAAGTCGTTTTTTTCGGGGATCTGGCTTTCGTGCGCCAGGTAGATCCAGTTGCCCTCGAAGATGTGTTTCATCTCCAGGTCGAACAGGCGTGGGTCGGTGAACATCTCCCGCTTGCAGCGGTAGATGCCCTTTTCACGGTCGTCCTCGAGCATGGCATTGAGGTAGTCGAATCCCAGGGACATGGCCAGGGTCTCCCTTGTTATTGTTTAGACCTGGTCAGTTTGGGCGCTGGTATTAGGCGGGAGTATCCGGTTTGTGCGCAGTGATATCCGTTTTGTGCATGTTGAGGCGTCTGGCTTGAGAGCCTCTTCGCGGGCTTGCCCGCTGCCACAGGATTACCACTGTCCCCAAGCTTGTGGAATACCTGTGGGAGCGGTCGAGCCCGCGAAGAGGCCGGCGCGGTTCAGCGCCGATTGCGGAAGGTTTCGGAAGGCAATTCGCCAAACTGCTGCCGGTACACCTCGGAAAACCGCCCAAGGTGCAGGAAGCCATAATCCATGGCCAGTTCCGTCACACTGCGCACCGCGCAACTGGAGTCGCCCAGGCAGGCACGCACCTGCTCCAGCTTGCGCTGGCGCACATACTGCTTGGGTGTGATGCCCAGATGCCGGTCAAACAGGGCATATAACGAACGCAGGCTCATGCACGCTTGTTCCGCCAGCGCCTCGGCCGTCAGTTCAAGCTTCAGGTTACGGTCGATGTGGTCAATGATTCGCTCAAGGTTTGCCCCTGGCGAACCCAGGCTTTCACGACGAATATTGGTATTCATCAGGGTCAACAGCTTGCTGGCGACAATCTGGCTGTAGTGCCCCTGCACGCGCGGCAGCGAATCACTCACTTCCGCTTCGTGGCAAACCATGGCCAGCAGGTTGACGAACCCTTCCAGTTCATCCAGCCGGTAATGGTTGCGCAAGAACCGCACGCCACCTTCTGGCCGGTGCCAGCGCTGCTCATCGCAAATCGAGTCCAGCAACCGGGTGGGCACCTTGAGGATGAACTTCTCGCAGTCTTCCGAATAGGTCAGGTCAACCGGGTCATCCGGGTTGATCAGCAGCAACTCGCCCGGTACCAGGTGCTGCTCGCGCTTATGCCCCCGCCAAAGGCAGTTGCCGTTGAGCAACACTTGCAGGTGGTAGATGGTTTCCAGCGCTGGCGAGGTAACGCGCACACTGCCACCGTAGCTGATGCGGCACAGGTCGAGTTCGGCAAATTTGCGATGGCTGAGGCTGGCCTGAGGGTGCGTGGTGCGCGACAGTCCGATGCAATGCTGGCCTACATGCTGGTTCACATAATCGGACACAGCATAAGGGTCGGCGTGATGAAACACGCTACTGCGCTCGCTCAGCAGGCGGCTTTCCATAGGCAAGGCACTCGGTATCGTTATTGTTCTGGTCGCCGCTTCCTACACCCTTGTGGGCAGTGGTTGCGGTCGTCACGGTCATTCTATCGGGCCGGTTGTGGGGTGATGAGGGCAGGTGACAACCGGCGGATAGGCACACTACAGCAAAAAGGCGGGGGTTGGGCAATGCGGCTTTGGCAATGGATGGGCGGATACAGGACAAGAATGATGATTCACATGTTCGGTGATCGAACAGTTGTTCCTATGCTGGCCTCTTCGCGGTTAAACCTGCTCGTACACCGGCCTATGGTGCTCCTTCGATCAGTGTTGGAGCGGGTTTACCCGCGAAGAGGCCGGCATAGGCAGTAACGAATGCAGCGTACAACCGCTTCCTGTCGCCCTACCCATCCTTGGCTCCGCGCCCGGAATTGGCGCGGGGCAATGGAAAACAGCTCACGAAAGCGCCGACAAAAATGCGGGAAGCTAACAAACCCGCTGGCCACAGCCACCTCGGTCAACGACGTGCTGGTGTGCTGCAGCAACTGCCGCGCATGGGACAATCGCAGCTCCAGATAATACCGTGGCGGCGTGGCCTGTACATGGCGGCGGAACAACCTTTCCAGGTACCGACGGGACAACCCTGCGTGCTTGGCGATTTCATCGATGCCAATCGGGTCTTCTATATTGGCGTGCATCAGCTCCAGCGCTAGGCGCAGCGGCGCGCCGCCGCAGTGTTCGAGCAGCGCCAGCATCATGTTCAGCGCACTGCTGGCACCTGCGCAGCTAATGCGGCGACAGTCAAGCACGTGGGCCTGGCGGCTAGGCAGCCAAGGGGTGGCGTTGGGCTGCTGGTGCGGCCTGTGGAGCAAGAACTGGTGTTGAAAGATACCTTCCACTTCCTGGCGTTCAATGAAGACAAGAAACATGACTCCACTTGCCGGCGGTTGCGGGACTGGTTGCTGGACGAGTTTCAGCCGCTGCTGGAGTCGTTGCGTAATCAATGAACGCGCTGACGGTGTTGCCTTGGTCACTGCACGGGCAGAAAGTTCATTAGCAGCAGGCTTTGAGCGTAGTTCAAACCAATCCGCCGATAACGTTCATCCAGCAACTCCGCCAGCAGATCCAGCCGCGCAACGATTTTGCCGAACTCCACGGCAAAACTCAGGTTACTGCCCTCTTCCGAGATCTCGTTGGAGAACAGCAACAGCACCCCATTGGCGTCCTGCCGCTGGCTGAGCATCCAAGTAGCCTTCTCGATATTACGCGCTGCGTTGTTGACGAACAGCGGGTCGATGGTATCGGTCATGTAGAACTCGGTACGCCCACCATGCGCGGTAATCAGCATGCTGCCGATGGCGTAAATGAAGGCACCAACGCGATCACCGCGAAACTCCGGGCTCAGGGCGTAGCTCAATGCCGCCAGGTCGCGGCGGTTGCCCAGTTGCGGCAATGGCTGGCGTTGCTCGATGGCCATGCGAATCTGTCGCTCGGCGGTGGCGGCGTCGATGTAGCCAGACATTTTCCACTGGTTGGGATTGCGCTGGTACAGTTTGTTCATCAGCAGGTACAGGCTTTGCAAGTTGTCGCGCATGGACAGCGTGGCCATGCGGTCGACGCTGGTCTGGAACAGCTCGCTGGGCTTGCCGTTGCCGAACTGATTAACGATGTCACGGCCTTGCTCCTGGGTGCAGGCGCACAGGCATGTGAGGGCGCCTGCCAGTAGCAGGCGGGAGAAGAAACTTGGGTAGCTTGCAACCATCGGCACCGGGTCGATATTCGGCGGCTGCATTGGGGATCAGAGCAGCCTAGCCAAGCATAGAGCCCGGAAATCGGAAAAAGTGCGGAGGCTGGGATTAGCGGCAACCTGTGCGGGCCTCTTCGCGGGCAAGCCCGCTCCCACAGGAGTACCGCAGACTCTGATAACTGTACAGTACCTGTGGGCGCGGGCTTGCCCGCGAAGAGGCCCGCACAGGCGACGCATCAATCACAGGGCGTGGCGCAACATCTCCACCACCTGCGCATGCAGCGCCGGGTCCCCACATGCCACCACGCAACCACCATTCTGCGCCGAGCTGCCATCCCACGCAGTGATCACACCACCCGCCCCTTCAATGATCGGCATCAGTGCCTGCACGTCATACGGCTGCAGGCTGGCCTCCACGATCACATCGACAAAGCCCGAAGCCAGCATGCAGTAGGCATAGCAATCACCGCCATAACGCATCAACCGCGCCTGACCGGCAACGGCCTCGAACGCAGCCTTGCGCTCGGCGGTATCGAACATGTCGGGAGTGGTGCACATCAGCGTGGCCGAGGCCAGGTCGGCGCAGGCACGGGTTTGCAACGGCGTACCGCTGCGCCAGGCACCTTCAGGGGTGCCGACAAAGCGTTCGCCGGTGAATGGCTGGTTCATCACACCTACAACCGGCCGTTCGCCGTCATTCAGGGCGATCAACGTCCCCCACAACGGCAGGCCGGTGATGAAGGCACGGGTGCCATCAATCGGGTCAAGCACCCAGGTCAGCGGGCTGCTGCCGACCGCGACACCCGCTTCCTCACCCAGAATACCGTGGTCGGGGTAGCGGGCCTGGATCAGCTCGCGCATGGTGTCCTCGGCCGCCTTGTCAGCCACGGTGACCGGGTCGTACAACCGCCCCCCCTTGTCCTCGACAGCCAGGCTGGCACGGAAATAAGGCTTGATCGCCACCGCGGCGGCATCGGCCAGCTGCTCGGCGAAGGTGCGGAATTCACCGATCTGTTCAGCACTCAGGGACATGGGACGGCCTCAGGACAATGATTAGGGGCAGCATCATACCCGACACAACGAGCATCGCCAGCCTGCCGCTCATGCAGCCTGAGGCGAACTAGACTGAACAAGACCAGATCACCGGGGGGCTGCCACACGTGGAGGTGTGAGATGAGCCAGTTCAAGCGTTTGTTCGTCATGCTTGGCCCGCAAATGCGCCATACACCCGCGCTGCAGCGCGCAGCGGGCCGCGTTCAACCGCCTGGGTGACCATCATCAGATTCCGCTGGAGCGCAGGCACTTCCTGGAAGGGGCAGCGATCAGGGCGATAGCCCAGTTTGTCGGCCACAGCCGGGCCGATGTGATTGTCATGGGCAGCCACCGGCATGACGCGATGCAGACGTTCCTGGGCGGAACCACGGCCCATGTACTGGAGCATCCGTTGTGTAATGTGCTGGCGATCAAGGCCGTTCACTGAGCTCTGGCATACCTGAACCGGCCGCTTCGTGGGCAAACCCGCTCCGTCAGGGATATCAACGGTGGGAGCGGGTTACCCGCGTAGAGGTCGGTGTGTATTTCACTGGTTGATATTTGGTACACCAGTACCATACAAAAAGAATGCATTTGATAATGATTCGTAGTAATTTCGCGACGCTTACCCACCCGCTCCCTCAGCGCCTTACTCCAGGATCGTACCGTCGATGCGTCGCACGTTCGTTTCGCTTTGTGTGCTTCATGCTGTCTCCCCGCTGGCCTTTGCCGAGCCCGAACCGCTCAGCGACCCTGCCCAGATTGAACTCCAGGCTTTAAACATCACCAGCAACGCCGACAGCGAACGCGCCGATGGCCCGGTCTTTGGCTACAAGGCCACCCGCTCGTCCAGCGCCACCCGCACCGACACGGCGCTGCACGAAACGCCGCAGTCGGTCAGCGTGGTGCCCAAGGATGTGTTGACCGATACGGCCAGCACCCGCCTGCAAGACGCCCTGGATTATGCCGGTGGTGTGGGCCGCGCCAACAACTTTGGCGGGCAGGGCCTGACCACGGTCACTGTCCGCGGTTTCACCACTGGCGAGTACTACCGCAACGGCTTCCCGATGAACCGCGGTTACCCGAATGCGCCTGATGCCAACAACGTCGAGCGTCTGGAAGTGATCCGCGGCCCGGCCAGCAGCCTGTACGGCCGTGGCGACCCCGGCGGCACCTTCAATGTGGTTACCAAGCAGCCGCAGGCTGAACAACAGGTCACCCTGGGTAGCCAGTTCGACGATCAAGGCATGCACCGCGCCACCCTCGACGCCACCGGTGCCTTGAACCAGGACGGCAGCCTGGCCTATCGCCTGAATGTGTTGGGCGAAGGTGGCGACAGCTTCCGCGACAACATCGAAAGCGAACGCTACAACGTCGCGCCGGTGCTGAGCTGGCAGGTGAACGATGCGACCAAAATCGTCTTTGAAGGCGACTTCATGCGTAACAACCACCCGCTTGACCGCGGGCTGACGCGTTACACCAACCAAGCTGGGAGCGCCTCGCGCGATACCAACATCTGGGGCAAAGGCAGCGACAACAGGCTGCACAACGATAACAACATGGCGCAGTTGCGTTTCGAGCATGCGCTCAATGATGACTGGACCTTGGGCGGCGGCATGCAGTGGCTGGACGGTACCCTCAAGGGCAACGCCATCGAAGCCAACACCCTGCAGGCCGATGGCCGTACCCTGGGGCGTAACTTCAACTACCGCAAGCTGGAATGGCGTGACCGCGACTACCAGTTGAACCTGACCGGACACTTCGACACCGGCGGTTTCAGCCATACCCTGCTGACCGGTGTCGAGTATGAAGACTACGATTACAATTCGATCATCCAGCGCTCAGGCGGCAGCGCGACTGATTACACCATCGACTTGTTCGACCCGGTGTACAACCAGGCGCGCCCGGCCCTGAACCGCACCACCACGCATGACAAGGAAAACCTCAAGACCTGGGCATTCTTCGTTCAGGACCAAGTTGCCTTGACCGAGCGCCTTAAAGCCTTGGCGGGCGTGCGCTTCGAACGCTTTGAACATGACTACGTCAACAAGCTCAACAGTGCGGGGGACTTCGATAAAGGCGAGAACGGTGTAACCCCGCGGTTCGGCCTGCTGTATGACCTGACCGATACCGTCGCGGTCTATGCCAACACCGCACGCTCATTCAAGCCCAATAGTGGCGCTCCTGCCGGTGCAACAGGGCGTGGTTTCGACCCCGAGAAAGGCAAGTCCTACGAGCTGGGTGTGAAATGGGAGGCACTTGATCGCCAGTTGAGCGTTGACGCGGCGATCTACCACATCGTCAAGGAAAACGTGCTGACTCGCGACCCGAACAATCTGAACTACAGCATTGCCGCCGGTGAGGTGCGCAGCCGCGGAGTGGATATCAACGTCGCCGGCAACATCACGCCTGAATGGCGCGTCATCGGTGGCTACTCGTATGTCGATGCCGAAGTTACCAAGGACAACCGCCTGCCCACCGGCACGCGCCTGGCCAACATTCCGCGCAACAGCTTCAGCTTGCTCAATACCTACGAGTTCCAGGACGGCTTCGCGAAGGGGCTGGGGTTGGGGGTAGGCGTCAAGTACGTGGATGACCGTAGCGGTCAGACTGAAGCAGTCACCTACAACATGGACAATTACACCGTGGTTGACCTGCTCAGCTTCTACCAGCTCAACGAGCATGTGCGCCTCAATCTAGATGTGAAGAATGTCTTCAACAAGGAGTACGACGAAGGGGCATTCAACACCTATGCCTACCCAGGCAACCCTCGCACGGTACAGGCAGGGGTTTCCTACACATTCTGAGTAGCCGGGGCTGCTTTGCAGCCCTTCGCCGGCAAGCCAGCTCCCACAGGTACTGCATATGACTTCAGTGCAGTCCACGGCGTGGGAGCTGGCTTGCCGGCGAAGGGCCGCACAGCGGCCGCTTGCGTCAGAATCCCTTGCTGTAGAACAGCGAGTACGACTCGATCCCGTCGTTAGGCTGCTTGATGCCCGCATTGGAGTAATGCATCGCACGGATCCCCACCCTCTGCTCCCCCGGCAACTTCAAGCCAAAACCGATGCGGTCTTCGAAGTTGACCGAAGAACCCAGACGCTGATCGCCCACGTCGGTCTTGGAAAACGCCGCCAGGCCAATGCCGGCCTCGATGTACGGCGTGTAGGTGAAACCGCTGAACTCATAGGTGAACACCGGGCTGAACGACAGCGAATGTGCGCCACTGGCGTCCCCGCCCTCCCAGTAGGTGTACGCAGCGTCCCAATACCCGCTCAGATAACCGGTGTTGCTTTCCAGCCATTTCTTGTCCCAGTCGAACGACATGCCAATACGGTAGGTCATGTCACCTTGGCCTGTGGCGCCAACGGCACCGGACACCTGCGCGGCCTGGGCCAGATTGGCCCCTGCAAAGGCCAGCACTGCGGCGGCCAGCGATGCTGCCAGACGGGTTTTCATCAACGACTCTCCTGATGGTCTACACGGCAAGTGGGGGCTTGAGCCCCTCGATTTTATGCGGTGCCCGGCACTTCCAGGCCGGTCACACGAAGTAATAGTTTTTGATTATTGTCCAGATAATCAGAAAGTTGAAAGTGAATTGCCACTATTGGCTAATTCGCTTCTTCAAGATGTGCCTTGCCGTGCGCAGGGCTTCAGTCGTATTCCGCCTCAGGGGTTCGAGCACATCCCGGACCAATACCTAACCCTGCTCGTCCAACATCTCCAGTTGAAGGCTCAGGCTCATGGCGATGTGCTCCGACTCGGCAGGAGTACATGCGTACTCCCGCCCGTTATCCATTAACGCCAGTTAAGGCTCACCGTCGCAGGGGCCTTTCCGTTAACAGTCACCATTTGCTGCACTGTCTGCCCTTGAGCGTTACCGGTGACTTCGTATTTGCCAGGCGGCAACTGCACATACAGCAGTGGCCCGGCATCCATGACGCTGAGCACGGGCTGCCCCTGGGCGCTCTGGATATCGACATTGGCACCGCTCTGGAACTTGCCTTCCGGCCCTGTAGAAAGCTCTACGTGCAAGTCGTAACCCGCGGTCTTGCGCAGGGCGTTGGCCTCATCCTGGCCGATGCCTCCCTGGAGAAAGCGCACGCCGTTCTGTTCCTGTGGTTGTAACTGAACGGCCTGTATATCGATGGGGGCATTGAGGTTGGCGGCGACTGCCAAGGTCCATGGCATGGCCAAAGCGACCAGCAGTGCCGCACCGAGGGCATAGTGATGGTTACGCATGGTACGACCCTCCTTCAGAGGATGGCTTACCTAGTATCTGATCCTTCAGGCGTACCGGTGTTCGTGCCGATGTCTGGTTACCGTCGTGATATTCGGCACTAACGCATGAAACGAACGTAAATTTATATGAATATCAGGATGTTGTGCGTGCTTCTTCAAGCAGCTTCACAAACATGCTCAAGCTGCGCGATACCGTGCCCCGACGCCACACCAGCCAGGTTTTCAGGTAGCGGAAATCCTCCGACATCGGCCACGCACTGACGGTGCTGCACCCGGGCATATTGTCGAGCATGCTGCGCGGCATCATGGCCAGGCCTGCGCCAGCGCTGACGCAGGCCAGCATGCCGTGGTAAGACTCCATCTCGTGGATCTTGCCCGGCACCGCCTGGTCCTGCACGAACCAGTTTTCAAAGTGATGGCGGTAGGAGCAGTTGGCGCGGAAGGCGTAGATGCTCTCCCCGTTCACGTCCTGTGCACGGGTGACCGGGGCATGGTTGAGCGGCGCGATCACCATCATCTCTTCCTCGAACACGGGCATGCCCTCCAGTGTCGGGTGCAGCACCGGGCCATCGACGAACGCTGCCACCAGGCGACCCGACAACACGCCTTCCAACATCGTGCCCGAAGGGCCGGTAGACAGGTCCAGGTCGACCTTGGGATAGCGCTGGTTGTAGGCCGCCAGCAGTGCCGGGATGCGCACGGCTGCGGTGCTTTCCAGTGAGCCCAGGGCGAAGGTGCCCTGCGGGTCTTCACCGGCCACGGTCAACCGGGCCTCGTGAACCAGGTCGAGAATGCGCCGGGTGTATTCGAGAAAATTCCAACCCGCAGGCGACAGGCGCAGGCGGCTCTTTTCGCGAATGAACAGTTCAACGCCGAGGTCTTCCTCCAGCTGCTTGATGCGCGTGGTCAGGTTCGACGGCACCCGATGGATGTGCTGCGCGGCGGCACTGATGCTGCCCTGCTCTGCCACGGCCTTGAAGATCTCCAGTTGCACCAGGTCCACAGCCTTTCTCCAAACGTGAATGTTTCGCTCATTATTATTCAGTTTTCATTAAAGCCATAGCCCACTAGTCTGGCGTCACTGATTAACAACAACGAGAGTGTCCGCCATGAGCGCGATCAGCAGCCTGACCCACGCCATCTCCCTCGACCCGTACAGCGGCGAGCAGATCGGCGCCTACCCGTTCGACACCGACGCCGCACTGGAAGCGGCGCTGCAACGTGCCAAGGTTGGCTACCGCCAGTGGCGCCAAGTGTCGCTGGGGCAGCGCAGCGAGTACCTGCTCGCTCTGGCCGGCACCCTCGAAGCCAAGGCCGAAGCCTTCGCCCAGATGATCAGCCGCGAAATCGGCAAGCCAGTCGCCCAGGCCCGTGGCGAAGTCAGCAAGTGCGTTGGCCTGTGCCGCTGGTACGCCGAGCACGGTCCGGCCATGCTCGCGCCGGAGCCGACCCAGGTTGAAAAAGCCCGTATCGAATACCGCCCGCTTGGCCCGATCCTGGCCGTGATGCCCTGGAACTTCCCGGTCTGGCAGGTATTGCGCGGCGCCGTGCCGGCGATCCTTGCGGGTAACACGTATGTACTCAAGCATGCGCCGAACGTGATGGGCAGCGCCTACCTGCTGGGCGAGCTGTTCAAGGATGCCGGGCTGCCAGAGGGCGTGTTCGAAGTGCTGAACGTGACCCCGGATGGCGTCACCCGCGCCATCAACGACACGCGCATTGCTGCCGTGACCTTGACCGGCAGCGTACGTGCCGGCATGGCGATAGGTGCCCAGGCCGGTGCCGCGCTGAAGAAGTGCGTGCTGGAGCTGGGTGGTTCCGACCCGTTCATCGTGTTGGCCGACGCTGACCTGGATGCCGCCGTCAAGGCTGCGGTCATCGGCCGCTACCAGAACACCGGCCAGGTCTGCGCCGCGGCCAAGCGCCTGATCGTCGAAGAAAGCATCGTTGACGAATTCACCCGCAAGTTCGTTGAAGCCACCCGTGAACTGAAAGTGGGCAACCCACTGGACGACGACACCTACATTGGCCCGATGGCCCGTTACGACCTGCGCGATGAGCTGGACGGCCAGGTGCAAGCGACCCTCGCCGAAGGCGCCACCCTGCTGCTGGGCGGCAACAAGGTCGAGGGTGTGGCCAACTTCTACGCGCCGACCGTGTTCGCCAACGTCACGCCGGACATGACGGCGTTCAAGCAGGAGCTGTTCGGGCCGGTGGCCGCAATCATCACTGCCCGTGATGCCGACCATGCGGTGGAGCTGGCCAACGACAGCGAGTTCGGCCTGGCCGCAACGATCTATACCGCCGACTATGCGCTGGCCGAGCGCATGACCACAGCACTGGATACCGGTGGCGTGTTCATCAACGGTTACTGCGCTTCCGACCCCCGTGTGGCGTTTGGCGGCGTGAAGAAGAGCGGTTTCGGGCGTGAGCTGTCGCACTTTGGTGTGCGCGAGTTCACCAATGCCCAGACTGTCTGGCTGGACCGCAACTGATTCAGAACCTTTGGGGCTGCTTAGCAGCCCCAAAGGCTTCAATCGCGAACCTGGTCCTTGACCCAGTCCAGCATCCCTCCCGGCACGATCAATTCATGCCGCGCCCGCGAACAGGCGGTGTACAACCCCGCCAGCATCCGCGCACGCTCATTGCGGTTGCCCGCCACCTGAGGCGCCACCATCAGCTCCGGTGACACCATCACCCGGGCGAATTCCATGTTCTTTACATCCCTTACCCGCCCCAGGAACAACTTGGGTGCCTTGTCCCAACGGTAACGGCTCTTGGCCTTGGCAAAGTGCTCCGGCGTGTAGCCCTTGCGCAGCATGTTGGCCACGGCAACGAACGCCTTGTCATCGCCCTTGTCCTGCTCCAACGCCTGCCAGCTGGCATAGCGGAACAGCATCGGGTGCCGGGGCCGTGTGCCGTAACGGTACAACTCGATGCAGTCTTCGACGAACAATTCGAAGTCCTTGCGCGCGCTTTTGAGCAGCACGAACGGCACGCCCTGGTGAGTCAGACGCTGGAACCAGCCAAACAGGCCCCATTCGTCATCGACGATCAGCGCCGTGGGTTGTTCCGGCACCGTCACGGCATCGAAGAAACTGACCCGCGTGTAGTGCTCGGCACTGCCACTGAAAGCGGCCTGAATCGCGGCCGGGTGCGCCTGAATCAGCGGGTTCAGCACGTTGTCCATCGCCGGCCCGGCACGCAGCGAATGGTCGATACAGCGCTGGCGAATGAAACCGCCATGGTGCGGGCTGAGGCCGTTGAGGTTCTGCAGCTCGTCCCCCAGGGCAATGATCGACTGCGGGCTGCGATCAAGCACGGCAAGCATCGGTGCGGACAACTCATGGGCTTCGTCGACGATGACGTGGGTATAACGGCTGTCGATCACATAGTCGGTCAGCGACAGCAGCTTTACCCGGTGGTAGTCGCGCACCGGTAGCTGGATTTCTCGTGCCGACGGGCGAATCAGTTCCTGCCAGTACGACCTCGCCTTTTCCAGCAGCACCTCCTGGTCCAGCGGCGAGGTGCCCGGCCCGGCCCAGGGCAAATGGTGCAATTGCAGCTGGGTGTCGGCACTGTGGCAGAACGTGCGCACGGCGCGCACGCACAAGGCAACCACATCGCGTGCGGCAACCGGGCCGATGTCGGGAATGGCCAGCCAGCGCACCACCTGCGCGTCCTGCGGGCGCCACGACAGCTTGGTACGGTACGGGTCGCGCAAGCGCCAGCCATTGCTGGTGAGGTCGCGGTTCAGCAGCTCGTCCGCCAGCTGGCCGAAGGTCATAGCGGTGTAGGCGGCAGGGTCCTTCACCCGCGCTTGCAGGGCGCGCAACTGGCCCTCGGTCAATGCCAGCAGCAACGTGCGCTGTGGCTCCAGCAGCCGGGCGAACTGGTGAATCAGGAAGGTCTTGCCGGTGCCGGCGAAGCCCTGCACGGCCACCGACTCGTCTATGCCACTGAGAAACTCGCGCAGCAGGCGGTTTTGCTGATCGCTGAGCATCAGGTCACTGGCCAGGGACGGCAAGTACACCGGGTGCAGCGGTGTGGCCCGCTGGCGGTAGGTGTCGGCGAACAGGAAGCTCCACTGGCCTTCGGCATCCAGCAGCTCGTCTACGGTGTACTCCACCTCGGCCGACAACAGGGCAATGCCGTTTTCACCCAGCATGCCAAGGCCCATGGCAAAGGCTTCGCGATCGAAGTGCTGCGCCACCTGGCCCTGGAAACGCCCGGGCGCAGCGCTTTCGACTTCGTTGGCGATGCGCACGATTTCGGCGAAACGGCGCTCTTGTGCGTCGGCCGATGCGGTGCCGGGCTGGCGTGGGAGGTTTTGCACGAACAACACTGCGGCGGCGTCGAGCACGCTGGCAGTGGTGAAAAATTCGGTGTTGAGTTTGCTGGCGAGGCGGTCGGCCTGGTCGCTGGGCAAAGGCAGGTAAAACATCGGTACCTCGGGTGGAAACAGGGCGGCACGATAGCAACTTTCAGTAGGGAATGCTGGGTTTAACCCCTGCCCCGCTTCAATGTCTCGCTGGGAAACTCTTGGAACAACTGTTTGTAACGCTCTGAAAACCTTCCCAAATGCCAGAATGACCAGCGCATCGCTACTTCGGCGACCGTCACGCCACCACCGCGCAACAAGTCGCGCCGCGCACCGTTCAGCCTGCGCAAACGCAGCCACTGCGCCGGTGGCATGCCGGTAAATGCCTTGAACGCCTGCTGCAACTGGCGCAGGGAAACCCCGGCAACCCCTGCCAACTCCACCAGGTTCAGCGTCTCTTCCGGGCAGTCGGCTGCCCACTCGCTCACCCGGCGCATGATCGCCCGCTCTTCGTCACGGCGCCCCAGCGCCACACCCTGCAAGCGTTGGCAGGCATTGTCGAGTATAAACAGGCAGTCCTCCAGCAATTGCTCCGCCAGGGCCTGCCCTTGCAGCGGGCAATCCGCCTCGCCCAGGCGCGTCAGCGTGGCGCTCAGCCAGCTACCGAACAGGGCATTCTGCCCGCTGCCCAACGGCACCATGAACAAACCCTCGAGGCGCTGTGGGTCCAGCCCGTGCTGGGCCAGAAAGGCCTGGTCGAACACCACCGCCACTTCCTGGTAGTTCTCCGGCGTGATCCAGATATTGCGGCTTTGCTCGTTGAGCAGGTACAGGCTGTTCTCGCTGCGGTCGAAGCAGAACGCCAGCGAACCGCTCGGTGCGCGGAAAAACTGCTCCACCCGGGTGTTCAGCCGCTCTTCGTACACCTCCACACCATCGAGCCCCAGGCAGCGCAGTTCACCGCTGAAATGCCCGGGTGACATCTGCCGATACTGTTGCTGCCAGCCAGGGGTGGCGCGCACTTGCTCGGTAACGTCGGTGGTATGAAAAGCCTGGACCTGCAACGCATTGGCGGTTGTCACGCATTGTCCTGTATGCACTCTTTTGGTGCATTCATTACTGAAGAAAGTGGATAGATTGCCCCGGGGGGCTACGACCAAGATAGTCTCCAGCGCGTCACCTGGGAAGCGTGATGCCCCGCAAACCCTGCGACGGCTTTCTCGGGCTTACACGTTCCCACACTAAAACCCAACCAAGAGGTCTGTATGAACGCCCCCTTCGATCAGCTGTACACCTGGCTGAAAGAACACCGCATCACCGAAGTCGAATGCGTGATCAGCGACTTGACCGGCATTGCCCGTGGCAAGATCGCGCCCACCGCCAAGTTCCTCCACGAACGTGGCATGCGCCTGCCGGAAAGCGTGCTGCTGCAGACGGTCACCGGCGACTACGTTGACGATGACATCTACTACAACCTGCTCGACGCCGCCGACATCGACATGGTCTGCCGCCCCGACCCGAGCGCTGTGTACCAGATCCCGTGGGCGATCGAGCCGACTGCGATCGTGATCCACGACACCTTCGACAAACAAGGCAACCCCATTGAGCTGTCGCCGCGCAACGTGCTGAAGAAGGTGCTCAAGCTGTACGCCGACAAAGGCTGGCAGCCGATCGTCGCACCGGAAATGGAGTTTTACCTGACCAAGCGCTGCGAAGACCCGGACTTGCCGCTGCAGGTACCGCTGGGGCGCTCAGGCCGTGCCGAAAGCGGCCGTCAGTCGTTCTCGATCGATGCCGCCAACGAATTCGACCCGCTGTTCGAAGACGTCTACGACTGGTGCGAGATCCAGGGCCTGGACCTGGATACGCTGATTCACGAAGACGGCCCGGCGCAGATGGAGATCAACTTCCGCCACGGAGACGCGCTGGACCTGGCCGACCAGATCACCGTGTTCAAACGCACCATGCGTGAGGCAGCCCTCAAGCACAACGTCGCCGCTACCTTCATGGCCAAGCCGATCACCGACGAGCCGGGCAGCGCCATGCACCTGCACCAAAGCGTGGTGGACATCGCCACCGGCAAGCCGATTTTCGCCAATGAAGACGGCAGCATGAGCCCGCTGTTCCTGCACCACATCGGCGGCTTGCAGAAGTACATCCCCAAGCTGCTGCCGATGTTCGCCCCCAACGTCAACTCGTTCCGCCGCTTCCTGCCGGACACTTCGGCGCCAGTGAACGTCGAGTGGGGGGAAGAAAACCGTACCGCCGGCCTGCGTGTGCCTACTTCCGGCCCCGAGGCGATGCGCGTGGAAAACCGCCTGCCGGGTGCAGATGCCAACCCGTACCTGGCGATTGCCGCCAGCCTGCTGTGCGGCTACCTGGGCATGGTCGAGCAAATCGACCCCAGCGCACCGGTACAAGGCCGTGCCTACGAACGGCGCAACCTGCGCTTGCCGATCACCATCGAGGATGCGCTGCAGCACATGGAAGACTGCGAAACCGTGCAGCAGTACCTGGGCAAGCAGTTCGTCCAGGGCTACGTGGCGGTCAAGCGGGCCGAGCACGAGAACTACAAGCGCGTGATCAGCTCGTGGGAGCGCGAGTTCCTGATGCTCAGCGTCTGACCCACCTTGGGGGGCTTAAAGCCCCCTGCACCGAACTCGAAGAACAAGACCTACGAGGTGTCCCATGCGTCATCTGCAAGCCCTGATACCCGCTGCATTCACCCTGCTGTTCGCCACCACCGCCCACGCCACCCCTTCGGTCAGCGTGTACAACTGGACCGACTACATTGGTGACACCACCCTGGCCGATTTTCAGGCCAGCAGCGGGATCAAGGTGGTGTATGACGTGTTCGACTCCAACGAAACCCTCGAAGGCAAACTGCTGGCCGGGCGCACCGGTTATGACGTGGTAGTGCCGTCGAACCACTTCCTCGCCCGCCAGGCCCAGGCTGGTGCTTTCCTGCCGCTGGACCGCAGCAAGCTGCCGAACTGGCAGCACCTTGACCCCAAGCTGCTCAAGCAGCTTGAACAGAACGACCCCGGTAACCAGTACGCGGTGCCGTACCTGTGGGGTACCAATGGCATCGGCTACAATGTCGACAAGGTCAAGGCGGCACTGGGCGTGGACCATATCGACTCGTGGGCGGTGCTGTTCGAGCCGGAAAACCTGAAAAAGCTCAAACAGTGCGGCGTGGCCTTCATGGACTCGCCCGATGAACTGTTCCCGGCTGTCCTCAATTACCTGGGCATGGACCCGCGCAGCGAAAAGCCGGCCGACTACGCCAAGGCCGAAGCCCGCCTGCTGGAGCTGCGCCCCTACATCACCTACTTCCATTCATCCAAATACGTCTCCGACCTGGCCAATGGCGATGTCTGCGTGGCCTTCGGCTACTCCGGCGACGTGTTCCAGGCCGCCAACCGTGCCGTGGAAGCGAAGAACGGCGTAAAAGTGGCCTACAGCATTCCCAAGGAAGGCAGCAACCTGTGGTTCGACCTGCTGGCCATCCCCAAGGACGCCAGCAACCCCGAGCAGGCTCTGGCATTCATCAACTACCTGCTCGACCCCAAAGTGATCGCCAAGGTCAGCGCAACCGTCGGCTATGCCAATGCCAACCCGGACGCCAAGGCCTACATGGATGCATCGCTGGTCAACAACCCTGAGATCTACCCACCCCAGGACGTGCTGGACAAACTGTACATCTCCAGCACCCCGAGCCCGAAGATCATGCGCGTCATGACCCGCTCCTGGAGCAAGATCAAGTCCAACCGCTGAGTCGAGAACGCCCATGTCTTTCAATACTCAACACGCCGCTTCGTACTACGCCGCCACGGCGCGCGATGCGGCACCCTACCCCAGCCTGGACGGCGAACTGACGGCTGACGTGTGCGTGGTCGGCGGCGGGCTGACCGGGGTCAATACCGCCCTGGAGCTGGCCGAACGTGGCCTTTCGGTGGTGCTGCTGGAAGGCCGGCGCATCGGCTGGGGCGCCAGTGGGCGCAATGGCGGCCAGCTGATTCGCGGTATTGGCCACGATGTCAGCGGATTCGCCCGGCATGTGGGCCAGGACGGCGTGCGTTACCTGAAGCAGGCCGGCATCGATTCAGTGGCGCTGGTGGCCGAGCGTATCGCCCGCTACGGTATTGCCTGCGACCTGCGTTGGGGTTTCTGCGAACTGGCCAATACACCGGCCCAGTTCGCTGCTTTCAAGGATGAACAGGACGACCTCGCTGCGCTGGGTTATCGCCATGCAACACGCCTGGTCGGTGCCGGGCAGTTGAACGAGATTGTCGCCAGCGACCAGTACGCCGGCGGTCTGGTCGACATGGGCTCGGGCCACTTGCACCCGCTCGACCTGGTGCAGGGCGAGGCCCGTGCCGCGCACGGCCTGGGTGTGCGCATTTTCGAGCAAAGCCCGGTAGTGCGCATCGAGCACGGGCCTTGCGTCACCCTGCACACGGCTCGCGGCAAGGTGCGGGCCAGTAGCCTGGTACTCGGGTGCAACGCTCACCTCGACGAGCTGGAGCCACGCCTGAGCGGCAAGGTGCTACCAGCCGGCAGTTACGTGGTGGCCACCGAACCATTGCCCGAAGCACTGGCCAGCAGCCTGATTCCGCAGAGCATGGCGCTGTGCGACCAGAAGGTCGGCCTGGACTACTACCGCCTCACCGCCGACCGCCGCCTGCTGTTTGGCGGCGCCTGCCACTATTCCGGGCGCGACCCCAAGGACATCGCGGCCTATATGCGGCCCAAGGTACTGAAGGTATTCCCCCAGCTGGCCAATGTACGCATCGATTTCCAGTGGGGCGGCATGATCGGCATCACCGCCAACCGCTTCCCCCAGGTTGGGCGCCTGAGCCAGTACCCGAACGTGTACTACGCCCAAGGCTACTCCGGGCATGGGCTGAACGTGACTCACTGGACGGCGAAGCTGCTGGCCGAGAGCATTGCCCTCGGCCATAGCCATGGCCTGGATGTGTTCAGCGCCGTGCCGCACTTGACCTTCCCCGGCGGCAAGGCTTTGCGCTCGCCACTGCTCGCTCTTGGCATGCTGTGGTACCGGTTGCGCGAAGCACTGGGGTGATGAAGATACGAAGGCATGAAGATTTTACTTAAAGAATAACCTGCAAACCTTTGTTTTTGATTAGGTTCAACAACTTCAGAGCCGGTCCTGAGGGGTGGGTTTCGCCCTGCTCCCATTTACGCACCGTTGACGCACTAGTATGCAGATGCATCGCGAAGACCGGCTGGCTGAAATTGAGTGCCTCACGCAAGCGACGTATCTCTAGTGCACTGAAGTCCAGCACCGGCGCGGGGCACAGTGCTTCGTAGTCCCGAAGGGTTATCTTGCCGACTGCCCCTGCCTCATGAAGGGCAACAAGATCCTCACGTAATGATTCAACCAGCTTGCTGCTCACAACAGATCTCCATTAATACCCCCGCGCGCAGCGCACGGCAAAGCTCCAGTGGTGATAAATTCAGAAGAACCTTACCTGCAAATCGCAACGCATTCTGTTCTTCAAGCGTGATGTTTGCCTTGTCGCTCTTGGCAAAACCATGCAAGAAAACACATCGATTGCCGATTCGGGCGGAAAGCAAGGTTCGATAACCACCGCGTTTTCCCATGCCCTGCGCCGCTACGCGCTTCTTGTACAATGCACCACCCAGGTTTGCATCGACCAAGCCTCTTTGCATCTCGTCTACTGCCTGACACAACAACTCATCATCAAGTCTTTGGGCCGCCTGCAAGCGCGCGAAGTCCTTGCGCTTGAAAATCTCCATGATCCACCTCTAACCATACCCGTAGCGGGCATAGTTTTCCAAGAGTGGTTGCAGATTCAAAGCCAGCCACTTCCGATGGCACTGTAGGAATTCGCACTGTTACCAGTACCCGCTATCACGGTGCTGCCACCACAGATTGATTACTCCACTGGCCAACTGCCTCGCACCTGCTAGCGTTGTTCTGACCGACCTCTCATGGACGCGTCTCCATCATGAAATCACTGCCTCGCATTACCCTGTTGTGCGCCGCGCTGCTTGCCGTGGCCGCCTGCTCCAGCAAAAGCGTGGACCCCAAGGATTATTCCGGCTTCCTCAAGGACTACAGCCGCCTGCAGGAAGCCAAGAGCCCTTCGGGTGACCCGGTGATGCGCTGGATCGACCCCAACGTTAACATCAACCAGTACAGTCAGGTGTTCATCGAGCCCAGCCAGTATTACCCCAAACCACAGCCAACGGCGGTGATTTCGCAGCAGACGCTGCAAGAAATCACGCGGTACTTCAATGAAGCCTTGCGCCGTGAAATGGGCAGCGTGATGCCGCTGGCCAAGGGGCCAGGCCCGGGAGTGATCGTGGTGCGCCCCGCCATTACAGCGGTGTCGACCAGCAACGAAGGCCTGAAGCCTTACGAAGTCATCCCTATCGCACTGATTTCGGCGGGTGTGAACACTGCCATGGGCGGCCGTGATCAAGAAGTGGATGTCGGCGTGGAGGCAGCGTTCCTTGATGGTGCCAGCCAGAAGGTGCTGGCCCAGGTGGTGCGCAAAGGCACGGGGCAGGAACTGGAGAACGATACCCAGAAGCTGACCTTGAATGACGTAAAGCCAGTGCTGGATGGTTGGGCCAAGGACATGCGCGCCAGTTTTACTTCTGTTAAGCAGAAATCGCGCTAGTGCTTGCCGTGTTGAAGGAAACGCTAATTGTCAGTTTGACCGCTTCGCAGAGCACGCACGGCTGACGGTGACAACGGAGGGGCGCTGGGAGTGGCAGGTTCGCGAATTGCATCGCCACTTCCAGCCGGCTGTGATAGCCAAGAAGGAGCACTGGGCGACACGGGTACGTAGTTAGCCTTAGTGCCGGTTACATGGTGACTTGAACTCACCATTTCTGCCGGCGTAAACCTGTAGCGATTGCCCCTGTAGGTGAAGGTATTACTTTCATCCTTTCTAGCCGGCACGATAATTAGCGAGGGAGAATTGGCTCTTCCACTCGCGAATTCCGACGATAGATCATGCATCAAAGAGTCCCTGACAGATCGCTTCGATAGCGTGGGGAGATCGTTTGCTCTCAATGCCTTACCTAATCCTGATGAAACCCTCAAAGGTAGCTTGACGCCTAAAATTTTGACATGCGCTTCCCCGGAAGGATCATGGAAGTTGATGGGATCTGCAGAGCAGTAGCAATAGGCATTCATACCCCCACGGTCAAAAGGGCTCTGCGAGTCAGGAGCAAGGAACCGCATGAGCCTTGGCCTATAAAGACGTTTACCTTGACCCAGCGGGTAACTGTCCATCAACACGTCGCGCCACTGCCCATTGAACCCCACCGGCGTCAGCGCTTGTCCCGACGACGACGCACCATATGGGGAATAAGCCTCCCGAGTTAAAATGCCTGACTCCCATACAGCGACCACAGAATTGCGCCCGATGGTTTGAACCAGCCCTGCTCTCTCTCGCTGCTGCGACAACAGCCGATCGTTTGCGTAGAGCAGCCGTGTGTGAGCAGTACCGACCTGACACACCAAAGACCGCCCCTCATAAAAAAGCTTTTCGACGTATTTCTTCATTTGTGTAATTCCCATACACAGCAATCCGAATGTCTGTTGCTTCATTATCCGGATATACTTGAGCATGTGGAACTAGCAGTTTTATCAGGCCCACTAACACTCTACGAATGCAACCGCCAAACCGCCGCGCGAAGTTTCCTTGTAATTGGCATGCATGTCCGCCCCGGTATCACGCATGGTGCGGATTACCCGGTCAAGTGAGATGAAGTGCTCGCCATCCCCACGCAACGCCATCTGTACGGCATTGATCGCCTTTACCGCAGCAATCGCATTGCGCTCGATGCACGGCACTTGCACCAGGCCACCGACCGGGTCGCAGGTCAGCCCGAGGTTGTGCTCCAGCGCAATCTCGGCGGCGTTCTCAAGTTGTGGCGGTGTTGCACCCAGCACTTGCGCCAGGCCGGCAGCGGCCATCGAACACGCTGAGCCCACCTCGCCCTGGCAACCGACTTCGGCCCCCGAAATCGACGCGTTTTTCTTGCACAAAATACCGACCGCTGCGGCGCCGAGCAGGAAGTCCACCACATCCGCGTCATTGGCACTGGGGTTGAACTTCATATAGTAGTGCAGCACCGCCGGGATAATACCGGCCGCACCGTTGGTTGGTGCAGTGACCATGCGCCCACCGGCAGCATTCTCTTCATTGACCGCCAGGGCGAACAGGTTCACCCACTCCATGGCGCTGAGGGTCGAGCCAATCACGTTGGGCTTGCCCAGTTCCTGCAAGCTGCGGTGCAGCCGCGCGGCGCGGCGTTTGACGTGCAGCCCACCCGGCAGGATGCCTTCGTTGCGCAGGCCGTTCTGAACGCACGCCTGCATGGCGGCCCAGATACGCAGCAAACCTTCACGCACTTCGGCTTCCGGGCGCCAGGCACGTTCGTTGGCCATCATCAGTTGCGCAACGCTCAAACCGTGCGTTTTGCACAAGGCCAGCAGCTGGGCCGCACTGTCGAATTCGTAGGCCAGGACCACTGCGTTGCTTTCGGCGGCAGGGGCATCGATTTCGGCCTGCTCGACGATAAATCCACCGCCCACTGAATAGTAGGTCTGGCACAGCAGGCTGCCCTGCCCGTCCAGCGCCTCCAGGCTCATGGCATTGGGGTGATAAGGCAGGTTTTCGTCGAGCAGCAACATGTCACGGCCATACTCGAAGGTCATCGGGTGGCTGCCATCCAATATCAGGCAATGCTCCTGCAGCACCTGGCTGATACGCGAATCGATGGTGGTCGGATCGATCCGGTCTGGCCATTGGCCCATCAGGCCCAGCAGGCAGGCGCGATCGGTGGCATGGCCAACCCCGGTAGCCGACAGCGAGCCATACAACCGCACTTCAACGCGCGTGACCCGCGTCAGCACCCCCAGCTCACGCAGGGCCTGGGCGAACGTCGCGGCTGCCCGCATCGGGCCGACGGTGTGAGAGCTGGACGGCCCGATGCCGATTTTGAAAAGGTCGAAAACACTGATAGCCATGCTAATGCCTGACCATGCCCTGAGATGAATCCACGGCACGGTTATCTGAAGAAATTGAGCGGTATTGCGATTTTGCGCGATACTGACGCGCTCATTCACGAATGACCAACGAATCTTTCTAAGCAAGGCTTTAGTGGTGCTAAACGATGCGACGACAACTCAATGGTCAGGTGTTCGTCTGGCTGCATGTATTCGCCTGCGCAGCCCGGCACCTGTCCTTCACCCGCTGCGCCGAAGAGCTGCACATTACCCCAGGTGCTGTCAGCCAGCAGATGCGCCAGCTGGAAGAACGCCTGGGTTACCGGCTGTTCCTGCGTCGGGCACGCGGTGTGGAGCTGAGTGCCGAAGGGCAACGCCTGGCCCAGACGGTGGCAGAAGCCTACGGCAGCATCGAGGCCGAATTGTTGCGCCTGGATGCCGGTGAAATCCGCGGCACTTTGCGCGTGCGCTCGATCCCGTCTTTTTTGGCCAAATGGCTCACCCCGCGCCTGCCGCGTTTTCAGCAGCGTTACCCGGACATCGAGCTGCGCCTGGTGGCCGAGGACAGTGCCCAGGCATTGACCCCAGGCGATTTCGACCTGGCTATCGACCTGAACGATGGCAGCTACCCAGGCATGCTCTCGACACCGCTGCTGGACGAGCAGATCTTTCCGGTGTGCTCACCTACCCTGCTACGCGGGCGCCCGCCGCTGCATGGGCCGGCGGACCTGGCGCACTACCCGCTGCTGCACGACATCACGGCATGGCGTGGCAGTTCGGAGTATGCGGAGTGGGAGTTCTACCTGGAGGGTATTGGCGCCGCCGGCCTGGATGTGCGGCGTGGGCACACCTTCAACCGCAACCACCTGACCATCGAAGCGGCCATCGCCGGCATCGGCGTAGCGATCGCCCGTCGCACACTGTTGAATGACGAACTGGAGCGCGGCGCATTGATCGTGCCGTTCGGCGTGCCGATCGCCAACCACAAACGCTACGTGGTGCATTACCCGCCAGGCGGGTTGAACCAGCCTGGGGCCCGGGCGGTGCATGACTGGCTGGTGGAGGAAGCGCGAGGATTCCGGGAATTGCACCCGCTGAACAAGGAATAGCAGCCTGTACACGGCCGCTCCTACAGGGATCTCGCCAGCTTTCAATAACTAGTAAGCCTGCTTGCCGGTAAAGGCATTAAGGGTGCGCACCAGAATCACGAAGTCCAGCCACAGCGACCAGTTGTTGATGTACTCGATGTCAGAGTCCACCCGCTGGATCATCTGCTCGATATCCTTGGTCTCTCCCCTGAAGCCACGTACCTGGGCCAAGCCGGTCATGCCCGGCTTGATGTTGTGGCGGGCAAAGTAATCAACGATGTCCTGGGAATACAAGGTGTCATGCTGCAGCGCATGCGGTCGCGGCCCGACCAGCGACATTTCCCCGGTCAGCACATTGAACAGCTGTGGCAATTCATCCAGGCTGGTGCGACGAATGAAGGCGCCAATCCGGGTAAGCCGCGGGTCATTCTTCTGTGCCTGCTTGACCACATCACCTTCGGGCTGGTGGACATGCATGCTCCTGAATTTCCAGATCCTGAACGACTCCCCGGTCCAGCCCGTGCGTTCCTGGCGGAAGAACACCGGGCCGGGGCTGGTGAGTTTGATGGCCAGCGCAACCGTCAGCAATACAGGCGAAGCGCACAGTAGAATGACTGCTGCCAGCACCCTGTCCTCAAGGTTTTTTAGAAAAAGGCTCATGCCCGTCAGGGGTGTTTCCGACAAGGTCAGCACAGGAATCCCGGCAATTTCCCGCACACTGTGGTTGATCAGGCGCAACGAAAAGATATCCGGCACCCAGTTCACCGCGATGCACTTGTCGAGCAACTTGAAGTACACATCGTTGATGACCTCGGAGCCACCGAGCGGCGTAACCAGGTAGACGGTGCGTATACCATGCTGGGCGACGATTTCATCCAGGTCTGCAATGTGCCCCAGCACAGGCAGGCGCTGCTTGCCCTCGCCGTTGTCACGCCCCTGCCCATCGCCCTTGCCGAGCAGTACGCACCCCAATACCCGTTCACCAAACCAGGGGTTGTTGCTGATTTTCTGATAAAGAAAATTCGCCAGGTCGCCGTCGCCGATAATCAGCGCGTTATCCAGGCGTGCATGGGCAGTAAAACGCTTTTGCAATTCACGAACGGCAAAGTGCAGGAACAACTGCGCGATGTAGCCAATGATGAACAACTGCACCACCAACAACCGCGAGTACGTTTCACTCTGCTTGGTCAGGAAGGCCATGACCACGAGAAAACAGAACGTTGCCGACCAGGCCTTGAACAGGCGGAAGGCTTTGATCGAAAGCCCGACATTGGTGCGGTAGATCGCATAATGGTCGTAAATGACGGCCAGTGCGCCAATCAGCAACAGCAGCATGATTACATAATCGGAGGTAATGTAACCAAACTGATCGTAGATGAGATACCAGGCAATACTGGTGACTGCAATGCCATCGAGCCCTGCCTGAATGGCGTTACTTACGCTGCTTCTTCTTTGGAGTAAGGAACGACTGCTTCTGGGTTCGAAAACCATTTCAGACCTCATGTGTGTGAGCGTAGCCAGTGCCTTCCATCAAGCATCAAGTCTTGAAAACAGCGTGTACAACGGCAGATAAGCAAGATCGTGCAGCCCCCAAGCCACTGCTCTCACTGTAGCAGCCACCCGCCATCAGCGCGGATTTTGGCCGATTCACACAGTGCCACTGGCCGAATCGGCGGCCTTGCGGTAAAGCAGGGTGCGCAGCAGGAACAGCGGGTTGCCCACCACATAGCGCATGAACAGGCGTTTTGGCTCGCGCAACAGCCGGTACGCCCACTCTCCCCCCAGCCGCCTTAGCCAATGCGGTGCCCGGCTGACCTTGCCGCCGAGAAAGTCCAGGATTGCCCCACCACACACGATCAGGCACGGCCCGCCAACGGCTGCCAACCTGGCCGCCACCGCCTCCTGCTTGGGCATGCCCATGCCCAGCACGATCAGTTCGGGCTGCTGTTCACGGGCCAGCTGCAGGTAGGTTTCGAGGCTGGCGAAACCGTCATGTACCGACACGGGTACTACACCAAACTCGGCTTCACACCGCTGCACGGCCTGGTTCAGGTAAGGTTGTCGGGTGCCCCAGAATGCGACCTTGCGCCCACGGTATGCGGCCATGAGCCTGGGAATGAAGTCAGTCCCGTTCATGTTAAGCCCGGGTGCTAGGCCCAGGCGCCGATACAGGATGGCCATGCCGGAGCCGTCCCGCAGCAGCACGTCGGCCGCCGACAGTGCCTGGCAGTAGGCGCCGTCACGGACCACCAGGTTCATCGCATGGGCATTGACGAAGCCCAGCACGGTCGCGGCTTGCGGGGCAGCCAGCCTGTCGAGCAGGCGCTGTGCCGCGCCGCTGTCGGGCACCACCTCTAGCGCGTCGATTATGCGTTGCCAGCGATTCTGCCATTGCCACAGTGCCATCACTCGTCATCCCGTTTTGAGCGCACCCACTCGACCTGGCGCTTGATCAGGAACCCCAGGTACAAAGGGATTTTCTTTGCTGCGTAGAACGGTGCGTAAAGCAAGACGGAAAACGGGATCAACTCACGGCAGAAGCGCGCCCAGGCCAGCAATACCGCAAGGCTGAGCATGGCCAACGCTATCAGGGCGATCCACGCTGGCGCGGCAACATCGAACAGCAAGTACGCAAGCCAGGCCACCATATTGAGCCCCAGCAGGGTCAGTACCAACAACGCCAAAGGCGGTACCAGCAAGTCGAGGGTCATCGCCAGCAAGCTGCCATTGCCTTGGCTCACGGCGGCCAACGCACGCTTGGGTGCATCGGCCAGCATCAAGCCCAGGTGACCATGCTCCCAGCGGGTGCGCTGGCTGTTCAGGCCTTGCTGGCTGGCAGGAAACTGGCTGGTGACCAATGCCTCAGGGCAGAACACGGGAGGCTTGCCCTGCTGACACAGGTCCAGGCCCAGTTTCACGTCCTCTACCAGGTGCCCATTGGCAAGGTTGATCAAGCTCAGGTCGTGCCAACCGAATGCCATGCCCGCACCCATCAATTGGCAGGGTAACCCCAGCCGCGCCCAGCCACGCGGGCGCACCAGGTTTTTTACCCGCCAGGCAAACTCGGCGACCTGCACTTTCAGCCCGGCCCCCCCGGGCGCACGCATCAGGTACAGCGCCTGTACCGGGCGCTGGGTCTGGTGATAGCGACGCGCGAGGCAGTCAATCGCCCCCTCACCCACCTGGCAATCGGCATCCACCACTATCACCACCTCGGGAGGCTGTTCAGCCAGGTGACGCACGCCGAAGTCCAGCGCATAGCCTTTGCCACGCAACACCGAGTCGAAGCGTTCCACCACCTCGGCGCCGGCGTCGCGGGCCAGCTGCGCGGTGTCATCGGTGCAGTTGTCTGCCACCACCAGCAAGCGGTCACCCTCAAGCAATTGCGGGGCAATGCTCGCCAGCGTTGCGCGAATGATCGCAGCCTCATCGTGGGCAGGTACCAGCACCGCTACCCGGGGGCGCCGACTATGACCCAGATACTGCGAGCGTGGTGGCAGACATGCCAGCAGCATCTGTACAAAAAAAATCGACACAGGCACAAGGACGATGACCGTCAGCAGGCCCAGTAACCAACTCAATACACTTATCATGCGGATGCCTTGAAGTAAGCGGCCAGCCGGGCTGCTTCGGTGTCGATATCATGCCGCTGCAGCACACGCTGGTAGGCGGCCTCGCCCATGCGCTGCAGCACGTCGGCCGGTTGGCACAGGCAATCCGCCATGGCTTCAGCCAGCTCGTCGACAGCGCCAGCGGGGAACAGCCAGCCGTTCTCACCCGGGCGCACCAGTTCGGGGATGCCCGCCACATAGGTGGTCAGCACGGGCCGGCGCAAGGCCATGGCCTCCATGATCACTACCGGCAGGCCTTCGGCGAAGCTGGGCAATACCAGCGCGCGGGCGCCAAGGATTTCTTCGCGCACCTGTGCACTGCTGATCCAGCCAGTGATGCGTACGCGCTGCTGCAGGCCATGCCGGGCAATCAGGGCCTCGATCTGCTGGCGCATTTCACCGTCACCCGCCAACACCAGTTCGAAGTCAATCGACTGTGCAGCAAGCTGACGCGCCGCCTCAAGCAACAGCAGCTGGCCTTTCTGCTCACACAGGCGCCCCACGCAAACAAGCCGTGGTACCGACGGCACATCGACCGGCGCCACCTCATGGAAACCCCGCTCCAGGCCGCAATGCACCACCTTTACCTTGGGCCAATGCTCGTGCGCCACCCAGCGGAACAGTTGGCTGCGCCCGTACGAACTGACCGCTGCGACAAAGGCGGCTCGCCGCACCTTTTCACCCATGTGCAGGAACTGTGGTTTGTCGAACTCTTCCGGCCCATGCACGGTAAAACTGTAAGCCGGCCCGCCCAGTTGGTTGGTCAGCATGACCACCTCGGTGGAGTTGGTGCCGAAATGGGCATGCACGTGTTTCGCCTCACTGGCCTGCAGCCACTGCAGCACCTGGCAAGCTTCGGCCAGGTAGACCAAGTGGTAGGGCCAGGCGCGGTCGGCGCGAAGGCCAAGGCGCATGGCCAGCCACAGGGCCTGGAAAAACCGCCCGGGCTGTGCTCGCAGCACCTGTAACGTGGGCCTGAGCAAGCCCTTTACACCAGCCCGCAGCACATAACGGGTCTTTTCGCGCTCGGCCGTATCCTCGGCATCCTGCAACTCGGCGTCCCATCCCCGCAGGGCGATGCGTTGCACCTCTACACCCTGACGCTCCAGCGCCAGGATCTCGCGGCGGATGAAACTGTGGCTGACCTTCGGGTACTGATTGATGAAGTAAGCAATGCGCATACGAATCCAGATCCCAACCCGCTTGATGACCGGCCTCCCCTGGCAACCTTCACTTCAGGCTGTCGACTACGGGTGGTCTGTCTACTGCCGATGCACTCACAGCAAATGCATCCCCCTGTTTTCCTTGTAGTCCAAGGTTGTGACTGCTGCCCGGCAATGCGGCCTGCAGGCGGATAAAAACATCGTCGAGCAGCGCCTGGCGGCGGCGGTACATCGCACGCTTTTTGGCCGGGATGTCTTGCTCGGCCCGTTGTGCCGGTGCCAGGGTGATAGTGAAGAAGTCGTCGCGGTTCGACGCCGTAGCGCCATTTTCCTGCCAGATGACGTCGTAGTTGGCCGCCAGATCGTGGGCCTTGTCGCTGCCAAAGTACGGGTGGCGATGGTGCCGGCAGGCATCGCTGACGGCATACAGGTGCGCAACGCCCAGCATGCGGGCCAGGCATTTCAACGCTTCGAGCAGCAGGCTGCGCGGGCGCAGCCCTTCAAAGTCCTTGGTCAGGTCACGGTAGATGGCCAGCGAGGTTTCACTGTCGATGCCCTTGTGAATGCCCTGGACGGCACCGATGAACATCGACAGCACCCCCTGATCGCGGCACAGGGTAAACGCCAACGATGCCACGCGCAGGTCGCCCTGGAACAGATTCAGTACCAGTTCACCTTCGCGCTTGAACCAGATCGGCCGGTCCAGCACCAGGCGGCAGCCCGGCGAATAACTAGCCAGTTCGCACAGCGTCAGGCTTTCGTCTCGCCCCAGTAGCAACAGCGCCGGAAACTGCCCGGCCAGCACTTCGAAGTGCGAAGCCACCACCTCCATGCGCTGCGGGGCCTCCCAGCATTTGCTGAGGTAAGGCCACTGCACCACGCCGATGCAATCCACACCCAGCCGCTGCAGCCCCTGCTGACCCAGCGCCGCCGTCATGCGCTGCATGAAGGCGTTCAGCTCAGGCCATTGTCTGACAATCTCTCGGGTCAACTTGTACTTGTTGTTCAATGCCCGCAACGAGTAGCCCGGTTGCAGGGTAAACACGCTTTTCACGAGGGCGCCGAGCATCATGGGTCTCTCTCACTTGTACTCGATCAAAGCCGATTTGCCAGCCGCGAAGCGGTGGCGCATGAATTTCAGCTGGCCGAGCATTTCCGGGAACTTGCCCAGCACCAGGAATACCGCCTGCAGCCAGTTCTCGCGCGCCGATTTGCCACCACGCCGGGCCAGGCGCACAGCCTGCAGCGGATAAATCAATAGCAAAAGCAGGCACCAGCCACCCAACAGCAGGCAAGCCAGCACTATCACCACAGGAATGCCCAAGCCCCACAACCAGGCCCGGCGTGACTCGCGTAACCAGTGCTGCTCTGGCGGCTGCCCATGCAGGTAGGCCCCTTCGGCATAGGCATGGCCGGCACGCAGGCTGCGCCGCCACCATTGGCTGAAACGGGTCATGGCCGCGTCGTGCAGGGTCATCTCGGCGTCCAGGCGCCAGACTTTCCAGCCATGGCCTCGCAAGCGCACGCACAGCTCGGGCTCCTCGCCAGCGATCAGGTCAGCGTGGAAGCCGCCCGCGGCAGCGAAGGTATCTGCGCGCATCAACGCATCGCCGCCACAGGCCTTGGCTTCACCGATGGGGGTGTCCCATTCCAGATCGCACAACAGGTTGTACACCGATCGTTCCGGGAAGCGCTCACGGCGGCGGCCGCACACCACTGCCACCTCGGGGTGCTGATCGAGAAATGCCTGCGCCGTGGCCAGCCAGCGGGCATCCACCTCGCAGTCACCATCGACGAACTGTACCAGCTGCATCGACGGCAACAGCCGCTGCAAGGCGCTAAAGCCTTCGTTGCGGGCGCGCGCGGCAGTGAACGGAACACGCATGTCCAACGCCAGTACCTCCACACCCAGGCTGCGGGCCAGCTGCGGCGAACCGTCGGTGGAACCCGAGTCGACGTACACGACCTTGCCCACACCTTGCATCAGCGAACGCAGGCATCGCTCCAGGCGTACGCCTTCGTTGCGGCCGATGACCACCACACCGATTACCGTTGCCATAAGCCTCACTCAACGGGCGCCGTGCCAGCCGGCTGCCTGGTCTTGATGGTGGCCGGCACCCCTACCGCCAACGCGTTGTCCGGCACATCCACCAGTACCACGGCATTGGCGCCGATGATCACGTTGTTGCCTATGCGAATACTGCCCAGCACCTTGGCCCCGGTGCCGATATCGACGTTGTTGCCGAACACCGGGGCAATCGGCTCGTCGACATTCTTCAGGCCCACCACCACGCCGTTGCGGATGCGGCAGTCATCGCCAAAGCGGGCATAGCCGCTGACAACGATGCCGCCAAAATGGTCGATGACGAAGTTGCGGCCAATCACCACTTCGCACGGCAGTTCGATGCCGGTGATGATTTGCACGAATTTGAACAGCACCTTATAGATCAACGAGCACAGCTTGCGCAGCAGCGCCGGGCGCACGGTATAGCGCCAGCGGCCAAAGCGATACACCAGCAGTACCCAGAACCCCTGGGCGCCCCAGTCACCGCCGTGGGCCCGCAGGTCAGCACGAATATTCTCGAACATGGCTCCACCTACCTTGTCGCCTGGCTGGCGTACCGGGTCTTGAACAACAATGACCAGGTTGCCTGGCAATGACGCCAGCAGGCCTGTATCGCGCCCCAGCCGCGTCGTTTCAACAGCGCCTTGAGTGCCAGCACCAGGTCACCCAAGGTGACCAGCAGCATGTGCAGGGCCAGCCCCGCCACGCCGTGGTGCTTGCGGAAGTACAGCAACTCGCTTTCGATCTGGTACGCTGAGATCTGTCGGCTTGCCGCCTCCAGCTCGGCCACCGATTTGGAGCTTTCACCGCCGATGTGCACCACGGTTGTATGCGGATAGAACACCACCTTCCAGCCCGCCGCCTTCACCCGCTTGCAGTGGTCCACCTCTTCGTAATAAAGGAAGTAGCGAGGGTCGAACAGGCCCACCTTGTCCAGCACTTCGCGGCGTACCAGGTAGAAGCAGCCGGGCAACCAGTCACATTCGCGAACCGATGCGTGGTCCCAGTTCATTTCGTCGACCATTTTCAGCCCCGGGAAAAACCGCCCCAACCCGGTACGCCCGACAAAAACATTGAGCGGCGTGGGGAAGTAGCGGCAACTGGGCTGCAGGTCACCGTCTCGGCCCTCAAGGCGCACTCCCAGCACGCCGCACTCCGGGTGGGCCTCCATGTAGTCCAGGGTTTTCTGCAAGGAGTCGGCGGCGACAAAGGCATCGGTATTGAGCAGCAACGCGTACTTGCCCTTCAGGTGTGCCAGCAGCTGGTTGTTGGCCCGGCCGAACCCCACATTCTGTTGGTTGCTCAGCAGCAGTGCTTCGGGACACACCTGGGCCATGCGCTGCACCGAGTCATCGCGTGATGCGTTGTCCACCACCAGGTAGCTGGCCAGCCGCTCGCCGTCGGCGCGGCGCAGGGCATCGAACATCGGCTGCAGCAGCCCGGCGGTATTGAAGTTGACCACCATGACATCCACAGGTTTGCTAGCCATTTTTGCTGTCTCCGAAGAAATACTGACGCCTTTGCGCCATCAGCAGCGGCTCCACTTCCGGGTCGTAGGCGCCATTGCGCTGCTTGACCAGGTCGATCCACGGGTAGGCTTCGCAACGCGCTTCCACCCGTTGGATCAGCTGTTCGGTGGTACAGATGAATTCAGCCGGGTTGCCGCCGTAGACAGTGCCTGGCGGTACATCCTTAGTCACTACCGCGCCGGCAGCCACGATCGATTCCGGCCCGATGGTCACACGGGGCATGATGATCGCACCGTGGCCGATGAAGCAGTTGTCCTTGATATCGATGAACCCGACTGAATCCAGGTGCTTGCCGAAGCGATGCTCGATCAGCAATACCACCCCGTCATGACCGATCAGCGTGCAGTCGGAAAGGCCCACACTATTGCCAATGCGTACCAGCGACGGGTCGAGGAACTTGCAGCCTGTATTGACAAAGAAGTTGGTGCCGACCGAGTGAAAGTTGCCCCAGCGGGCGAGGTAAGCGCCCCATTCAAGCCCTGAAGGCCTGCAGAACCGCCTGTAGAACGTGCCGCCCCGCCCGGTTGCATGGGCATAATGCGCCACTGCCTTGCGTATCCATCCCTTCATACTGCCTGGCCTCGCAATCAAATCCGTCTGGAATGTCCCTGAGGCGTTCCGGTCTCGTTCTTCTGGTTGCTGACCGCAGCGCTCTCAACCCGTGTACAACTAGCGTCACGCCACGGCGCCTCTGGCCGCCGTCATCTTGGCATTGAGGTGGTCGGCCAGCCGCACGGCAAACTGCAGCAGCGGCATGGTCGGGTTGGAGGCGCCGCCCTTGGCGAAAATACTGCTGCCGGCGATGTACAGGTTTTCGGTACCGAACACCTTGCAGTTGGTATCGACCACACCGTACTGCGGCGACGCGGCCATGCGCGTGGTGCCCATGTGATGGGCATGCGGGGCCATTTTCAGCGCGATCGACGTGTCGTAGACAAAGTCGTTGAGCTTGACGAAGCCCAGGTCCATGTCGGCGAACTGCTTGGCCAGCTCGCTGCCAATGCACTTGATGGTGTGCCGGTCATCGGCAGTCAGTGCCCAGTTGACATTGACCTTGGCAACGCCCAGTGCGTCCTTCTCGTCCAGCAGCGAAATACGGCTGTGCAGGTTGGGGAATTGCTCGATCATCGTACTGATCACGCCATCACCGGGGCAGCTGAACTTGGCAACGAACGCTACCTTGCTGGCGAAGCCCCAGTCACAGGCCAGGTTTTCGAGAAAATGTTTAACCTCGGCGGTACGCCCATAGGTTTGCACATCGGCCAGCAAGGCGGCGGTGACGTTGCCTTTGCCGGCCTTGTACTCATCGACGAAGGCATCGGTGGTGTAGTACTGGCGTGGCTCCGGGTCCTGCCCGGACTTGAGGATGAAGGTCCCCAGGTCGATGTTCAGGTGCTCCATGAAGCACCCACCAACCAGCCCGTCCTTGTTCACCACGCCCGCGCCCACCAAGGTTTCACTGTTGAGCAACTGCCGGGCATTCTCGATGGCACCGGTGGCCAGAATGAAGTTGCTTGCCACCAGGCGCTGCCGATTGCGTTCGTAGTCGGACAGGATCACGGCGGCCAGGTGCCCGGACCCCTTGTCGAACTCCAGGTCCACGCAGTTGCAATTGATGAACACGTCCAGGCCTTTGGTCTGTTCAAGGGCCGTGGCGTATTTCTGCGCAAAGCGCGTGGGTGTGCTCAGCAGGAAACGATCGGGTTCGAAATCGCCACCGTTGAGGCCGGTATTCATGGCACGAAAATCCGCCCCGGCCGGCAGGTCGACGATATCCATGGCCGCAGGCAGGTAGCCTTCGATCTCCGAATAGGCGATGGGCCAGCCAGGCAGGTCGCCTGGCGGGGGGATAGAAAAGTCGGAGGGCGTAAAAGGACGACAGCGGCCAGCCCAATGGTTGGATGTACCGCCCAGGTAACGCAGGCGGGTTTCCTCGGCGTACAGTTCAAGGCCCGTGGACGCGCAGGCATACAAGCCTTGCGAGTGCGGCGCATACTCACGCCCGCCGCCCTCGGCGAGCAACACGCTCCAGCCCGCGGCGGCCAGGCGCAGGCCCAGGGTAATACCTGCCGGGCCGGCGCCGATGATGCAAAAATCGTAATGATCGCGCAGCACCTTCTGCTGCTGATAGTCCTTGATCATGCTGGCTCGTTCCGGAAGTAACGGGACGGCAATACCCAGCCGTTGATCACCACGAACCCCGGCTTTTCGACAGGTTTGCCAGCAACGGCTGCAGAAGCGCCGAATACGGCGCCACCGACGCCCAGCAAGACACAACTCTGGAGAAAGCCCCTACGCCCCAGTTGCGCATTACAAAAAATAAGCTTCCCCATGATCCCGTGACCTGTACCCATTGAATTTACATCCAGCACGCTGCATCACAGCCAGTTGAAAAAGGCCGTCAACAGCGCCCCGCACAGTGCCCCGACCAGTAGCATCGGCAGCACCACCAGCTCACGTTTGAGACTGAAGATACCTAGCTTGCAATTCACGTACACAACCAGCACCAGCGTGGGCACGGTATGTAGGGCAACACCCCAGATGGCCCATTCCACACCGCCAATCGCCAACAGCAACGGTAGCAGCCCCCACAGCGAGACTAGGCGGATGATGTTGTCCATGGCCTGATACTTGGTCAGGCCCAAGGCGATCCACACCTGATGAGCCAAGGTATAGCGCAATACGATGAACGACAGCGAAAGAATCGCCAGCATCGAGCCTGCCTCACTGTATCGCTCGTCGTACATCCAGCCGATCAGCAGAGGGCTGGCGGTCAGGAAGCCACCGCAGATGAACAGCACCAGCAGGTCGACCAGCAGGCGGAAGCGGTGATACAGCGCTTTAAGCCGCTCTTTGTCAGCGGCCCGGGCCGCTTCGCTGAAGGCAGGAAGCGCCACGGCGCCGACAATCTTCATCAGTGCGGTCTGCACCGCGCCCAGGATCAGCACGGCAATCGAATACACCCCCAGCTGCGCCGCCGACATGCTCGCACCAAACAGGATGCGGTCGCCGTACATGGCCAGCACGCCCACCATCGACGACAGCAGGATCCAGCGGCCAAACACGATCAGTTCGGTAAGCGCCGTACGGTCCCAGCGCAGGTGGTTGTTCGGCCCCTCCAACGCCGTGTGCCCCAGCACGGTCCAGGCCACGGCAGACACCAGGCCGGCAATGACCAACGCCCAGATGGAATGGGTCAGCAAGCCCAGCACCAGCATCACCACCAAGCCGGCTGCTTGGGACGCCAGGTCTACCAGTACCACACGCTTCTGTTGGAAAGTGCGTACCGCCACGTCTATCTTGGTGGACTGGAACCCCCAGATGACCGCCGACAGCCCGGTAACCGCCAGCACCATCGGCAACACGGGCGCGGCATAGGTGGAATCTGCCGGCCACAGTTCTTCGACCTGCGCCACCCAGGCACACAAAGCCAGCAACAGGGTCAGGCCGAACAGTACGAAGCCGCGGATGATCTGCACGGTCCATGCGGTATTGAGAAAGTCCGGGTCGTCACCCCGTTGGCTCTGGATGATGTTCTGGCGCAGGCCGACATCGGACAGCAGGTGCAGCAGTACCGAAACGGTGGTGGCAATGACCATCACCCCGAACATTTCCGGCAGCAGCAAGCGGGCCATGATCAGGTTGCCGCCAAGACGCATGACCTGTGACGCCACCTGCGACACCAGGTTCCAGGACCCGGCCCTCATGGCCCGCTGACGCAGGCTTGCGGTGGCTGACACATCAATCGACGGCATGACTTCAATCTCTGACTGATTGGCTAAAAGTCACTATAGTTTCAATTAGCCACGATGCTAGCCGTTGCCCACCGAGGGAAAGGTGTACATAGCCGATGCCTGAACATTTTCGTGCGTTGATCGTCATCCTGTTTTTGGCGAGCGTGGTCTTCCTGCTTGCGCGGCGCCCTGCCACCGACCTGATTCCGCTCGCGGATTTCAAGCGCCGGCGCAACTTGTGGTTCCTGCTGACTGTGCTGGCTTTCGTCTCGCACAGCTTCTGGCTGTATTTGGGCGCGGGCGCGGTCATCCTGCTGATTGCCGGGCGCCGCGAACACAACCCCATGGCACTGTTCTACATGCTGTTGTTCCTCATCCCGCCTGCGTCAGTGCAGGTGCCCGGATTCGGCGTGGTCAACTACCTGGTCGACCTGAACCACATCCGCCTGCTCACCCTGTGCGTGCTGCTGCCCGCCGCGCTGCAGCTAAGCCGCCAGGCAGGCACCCTGCGCTTTGGCCGCACCTGGGCCGACAAGCTGCTGGCGGCTGGCCTGGTGCTGATGAGCGTGCTGTATTTGCGCGAAACCACCCCCACCGACACCCTGCGCCAGGCGCTGTACTTGTATGTCGACGTCCTCCTGCCGTATTACGTGGCCAGCCGCGGCCTGCGCCAGATAAGCGACTTCAAGGACGCCATGCTGGCCTTCGTGCTCACGTCCTTCGTCATGGCACTGATCGCCGTGGCCGAATATGTACGCCACTGGCTGCTGTACAGCGCCCTGGTCGATGCCATGGGCGTGCCTTGGAGCATGTCGGGTTACCTCAGCCGCGGCGGCGCACTGCGGGCCAGCGTCACCACCGGCCAGGCGATTGCCCTGGGCTATGTGATGAGTGTGGCGATCGGCCTGTTCCTGTTCGTCCAGGGCTATGTGCAACGCCCGCTGCACAAAGCCATGGGCGCCCTGCTACTGGCCGCCGGGCTGTTCGCACCGTTGTCACGCGGCCCGTGGATCGGCGTCGTGGTCATCGTGGTGGTGTTCATTGCCCTGGGCAAAGGTGCCGTCAAGCGCCTGGCGCTACTGGGCGCAGCCGGCATGCTGGCCCTGCCCTTGCTCACCATCGTGCCCGGCGGCGAAAAGGTGCTGGACTTGCTGCCCTTCATTGGCAACCTGGAAAAAGAAAACATCACCTACCGCGAGCGGCTGATGGACAACGCCTGGATCGTTATCCAGCGCAACCCGCTGTTCGGCTCGTTCGACTTCCGCAACACCCCGGAAATGCAGTCGATGATCCAGGGCGAAGGCATCATCGACATCGTCAACACCTACATCAACCTGGCGCTGCGGGTCGGGCTGGTGGGGCTCGGGCTGTTCGTGGCGTTCTTTGCCGTGGTACTGCGCGGGATCCGCAGGGCCATGCTCAGCTTCGCCGACAAGGATGATGAACGACGACAGCTCGGCCGGGTGTTGCTGGCGACACTGATCGGCATTCTGGTGATCATCTTCACCGTCAGCAGCATCACCTTCATCCCGGTGGTGTACTGGTCCATCGCCGGGCTGGGCGTGGCTTACATCCAGATGGTTCGCCGGCTGCACGACAGCCAGGCCATGGAACTGGCCGAACCCGGCCTACAACCCAGGTAATGTTCATGAACGTGCTTTCCCTGCGTCCTATCGTACGCCTTTCTGCCATTGCCGGCCTGGTCTTGCTGCCATTGGCCGGCTGGGGCTCCGGCTGGCAGGTCAGTGTCGACGAACAGAATGGGCTGCCCACCGTGACACACGGCGGTGGCCCGGTGATGAAGGCCAAGTTCGACTTCTGGGCCGCCAACTGGAGCTGGACCGGCTTCTATACCGACTTCAAGGTCAGTGGCCCCTATCAGTACACGCTGCGGGGCAAGAACAAAGAGCTGGACTTCGACCTGGCGGCTGATATCCGCAAGGAGCAAGCACAAACCCTGAGCTGGGCCTTCGACCTGGATGCCCATAGCCGGCAGACCGGGGTGATGGGTGGCGGCATGGTGTTCCAGTTCGACCCGGCGCAAATCGCCGGCGATATGGGTGCGCCCCAACTGCTGGCCGACAACCGCGGCTGGTCCTGGGGCAAGGCTGACCAAGGCCGGCGCATCGAGATGCGCTTCGACCCGCCGCTGGCCAAGGTGTATTTCGAGCGTGGCAACCCGTCCGAATTGCGTGCGTTCCTGTACAAAGACCTGATCAGCGCCGGCAAGCAACAACTCAAGGCTGTACTCAACGTGACCGGCGACATCGAGCTGGGGCCCACGCCCACTGAGCGCTTCGGCCTGGCCGACCCTGCCAGTTGGCCGGATGACCAGCTGGACTGGCGCACCTCGCCGGTGGACCTGTCGTTCCTCAACGCGGCGGAAAAACCCGCAGGCAAACATGGGTTCGTCAAGGCCGTGGGTGAACAACTGATGTTCGAAGACAACACCCCCGTGCGTTTCTGGGGCACCAACCTGTCTGCCTATTCGCTGTTCAAAAGCCCCGACGACGAAATTCGCCAACAGGCCAAGCGCCTGTCCGCCCTGGGGTTCAACCTGGTGCGCCTGCACCACCACGACTCGCCCTGGGTCAGCCCGAACGTGTTCGGCGACGGCACCCTGGTGCGCGACACCCAGCAGCTCAGCGCCGAGTCACTGCGCAAGCTCGACCTGTGGATCAAGGCGCTCAAGGACGAAGGCATCTACATCTGGCTGGACATGCACGTACAGCGCGCACTTACCGCCAACGACAACATTGACGATTTCGATGAGCTGCCCAAGAAGGATGACCGCGTCGACCTGAAGGGCTATGCCTATGTGAACAACAGTATTCAAGCGGCGATGAAGCGCTTTGCCGAGCAGTACCTGACCCATGTGAACGCGTACACGGGCCTTGCCTACAAGGACGACCCGGCCATCGCCGCCGTGCTGATCACCAACGAGAACGACCTTACCCAACACTACGGCAACGCCCTGATGCCGAACAAGGATGTACCGCGCCACAGCGAGCGCTACATGGCAGCGGCCAAAGCCTTCGCCAGGCAGTACAACCTGCCCGTCGACCAAACCTGGCACGCGTGGGAGCACGGCCCGTCGAAGCTGCTCCTCAACGACCTGGAACAGCGCTTCAACGCCGACATGATCGCTCACCTGCGCAGTGTGGGGGTAAAGGTGCCGATCGCCACCACCAGCACCTGGGGCGGCAATGGCCTGAGCGCATTGCCGGCCCTGACCGCAGGCGACGTCGTCGATGCCCACAGCTACGGCGCCATCGGCCAACTGGAGAAGAACCCGTTGACCAGCGACGGCATGATCGACTGGATCGCCGCCGCCCAGGTCGTGGGCAAACCACTGACCGTCACCGAATGGAACGCCGAGCCTTTCCCACTGCCCGACCGCCACTCGCTGCCGCTGTACGTGGCCGGCACTGCCAGCCACCAGGGCTGGGACGCGCTGATGCAATATGCCTACAGCCAGCAGGCCTTCAACCCGGGCTGGCGCACAGCGGACAACTGGCACGCCTACAACGACCCCGCGATGATCGCCACGCTGCCCGCTGCCGCCCTGCTCTATCGCCGTGCCGATGTGAAGCCTGCCACCACCCATTACGTATTCGCCCCGACGCCCGCCACCCTTTACAACCAAGAGATCACCCCACGAAACTCGCCTTTGTTGCGCACAGCCATGGAGAAGGGCCAACTGCAGATTGCCCTGCCGCAAACCCCGGAGTTGCCGTGGTTGAAACCGGCCGCAATTCCCGCAGGTGCGCAAGTGCTGCAAGACCCGGGTCAATCGCTGCTGGCCACCGATGCTACCGAGTCGGTAACCGACACCGGCGAGCTCAAGCGCAACTGGCAACAAGGCATCTACACCATCGATACACCACTGACCCAGGCCGCCACCGGCTGGCTGGGTGGCCGCTCGATCAGCCTGGGGGCCATTCAGGTGCAAACGAAAACGCCTTACGCCAGCGTCGCGGTACAGAGCCTGGACGGCAAACCGCTGGGCCAGTCACGGGAGCTGCTGCTGTCATTGGGTACCCGCGCCATGCCCAAGGCCGATGACAAGACGCCATTCAATGTCGAACCCTTCGAGGGCAGCCTGACCATCAAGGCGCCCGCCGGGCTGAAGCTGTTCGCGCATGATGCGCAGATCCAACTCAAGCCGCTGCCGGCAACGTACAACGACGGGCATTACGTCATTACGCTCGACGGCAACTACATGTCCAACTGGCTGTTCTTGAAATAGGGCATCTGGCCATCTACGCTCAAGTCACCTGTAGCTGGCCAATTCACCTGTACTGTTCAGGGACGGTTCACTGCGTCTGTAAATCAGCGGGTCACAGGAGGTGCGGATGAAGTTCCTGGTTGTCGGTGGCGCCGGCTACATTGGCTCGCACATGGTCAAGCACTTGATCGCTGCAGGCCACGAGGTGGTGGTGGCTGACCTGGTTGCACCTGCACCTGGCGTCCAATGGGCCAAGCTGGATATCGCCGACGAGGCCGCACTGGATGTGTTGTTTGGCGTGTGCCGCTTTGATGCTGTCTTTCACTTTGCCTCGTTCATCCAGGTAGGTGAGTCGGTCAGCGCGCCTGGCAAGTACTACCAGAATAATGTCGCGGCCACCCTTAGCCTGCTGCAGGCCATGGTGAATGCCGGCATCAAGCATCTGGTGTTTTCTTCCAGCGCGGCCGTTTACGGTAACCCGCTCTATATTCCAATCGATGAAGCGCATACCAAGGGACCAATCAACCCGTATGGGCTGAGCAAATGGATGGTCGAGCAGATTCTCGAGGACTTCGACCGGGCCTATGGCTTGAAATCGGTTTGCCTGCGCTATTTCAATGCGGCAGGCGCTGACCCGGAGGGCCAGCTGGGAGAGCGCCACGAACCGGAAACCCACCTGATCCCGCTGATCCTTCAGGCTGCCTCAGGCCGACGTGAGGCGGTGACAGTGTTTGGCCGGGATTACGACACGCCGGATGGCACCTGTATACGCGACTACATCCATGTGGCCGACCTGGCGACGGCGCATGCACTGGCGGTGGACTATCTATTGGCGGGTGGCGATCGTACGGCGTTCAACCTCGGCAATGGCCATGGTTTTTCAGTGCAGGAAGTGATCGATACTGCCCGTGCGGTGACTGGGCGTGAAATCCACGTAATAGACGCCCCGCGTCGCGCCGGCGACCCGCCCCGGCTGGTGGCGGATGCCAGCAAGGCAATGAACGTATTGGGTTGGCGGCCGGAGTTTGTATCGCTGGAGCAGATTGTGCGGCATGCGTGGCAGTGGGAGTTGCAGCACCCCTGGACCCTGCATTAGGGCTGACATCCTTGGGGGCGCTTTGCGCCCCGAGGTCTTGAGCCTCAATAGTAGGTGCGCGGTTGCTCGTCAGCCTTGTTCAATACAGTCCCGATCAGGTTCACCTGCCCCAGGTGATGCAGGCAATCCTCGATTTCCTTCTTGTTGTTCATCCCGTTGGCCACCACCAGCAATACACAGTCGAACTTGGGTATCACGGTGATCGCATCATCAGAGCTAAGCAACGGTGGCAAGTCGAAAATACAGATGCGCGACTCGTAGCGGTTGCGCAAGTCGCTGATCAGGTTGTTCACCTTGGGCGACGACAGCATCTCGGTCGACAACGGCACAGGTACCCGTGTTGGCAACACGACAAAGCGCGGTAGGGTCGGGTTGACCAGGCACTCCTGCAGTTCGGCCTTGTCCGTCAAAAACTCGTTCAGCGCCTGTTCCATGGGCAGCCCCAGGCTGCTGCCGACCTTGGGCCGGCGCAAGTCGAAGTCCACCAGCAGCGCCGTCTTGGTGGTGTGGTGGGCGATGCTCATGGCCAGGTTGATCGCCAGCACCGTCTTGCCCGCCTCAGGTGTGGGTGAGGTGATGGCCAGGGTGCGCCAGCCGTTTTCGTCCATAAGCCTGAGTACCTGCGTGCGCAGCAGGTCGATCGGCCCATTCATGCTGGAGTTCTTGTTGTAGGCCACGATGCGGTGACGCTCAAGGTGCTCCGGGCGAAGCGGCACAACCTTGGTGTTCACGTAGTCGAACTGGCCAGGCACTTCCGCCAGTGCCGTCCCCGGGGCTGGTGACAAGGCCTGGGGAGTTCCCGGCGTCACCGGGTGAACGTTATTGCCAATAGCCGGCTTGATCCTGTCCATCACTGCTTTCCCTATGCAAACCGAGACATGACTTTGAACAACAGCACATCCAGTGGCATGTAGAACACGTGCACCAGCACTACCATGATAGCCGCCAGTACCAGCGCCGCCAGGATCAACCCGTTCCGCCAGCGTTTACGCCTGGCCACATCCGCTTTGGTATCGATGTACGGCACCGCCACCAACACGCGTTTGCCCAGCAGGTTTTCCAGGGCACCGACGCCGCGCACACGCTGGTTGAGCATTTCCAGCAGCATCACCAGCGCACCACCACCTGCCGGCGCCAGCACCAGCCCTAGGGCCGCGATTTTCTTGCGGTTGGGCTTGATCGGCTTCTCTGGCATCAACGGTGGTTCCAGCAGCACGAAGCGCTCGGCTTTGTTTTCCTGTTCCAGGCTTTCGGTAATCTTCGCGCCCATTTCCTTGGCGCGGATTTCTTCGTACTTCTTGCGGGCGTTGTCGTGGTCGCGCATCAAGGTCACCAGGCCACGTTCGACCTGCGGTGCTTCGAGGATCTCGGCCTCGTAGCCTTCCATCTTTTTGGTCAGTTCGCGCTTCTGATCGGCCAGCGAACTGATACGTTCCTGGGCTGCACTCATCTTGGCGCGCACGCGGGCAACGTCGAGGCTCACCGTGGAAGCCGCTGCCGTGCGACCACCCGTGGCTTCGAGCGCCTGAATCTTGCGTTTGATCGCCACCACATCCGGGTGAGCGTCTTTGTAGCGGGTCAGCAAGCGGGCGTATTCAGCCTTCAGGCTGGGCAGGTCCTCGGGCTGGTCGGCGCTCGCTGATTTACTGCCTTCGGTTGCCTTGGTGGCCAGGCCAGCATTGGCGGCAGACAATTCCAGCTCAAGGTAGCGCAGCTCTTCCTGGGCAGCCTTGTAGTCACGGTCGACTTCACGGAATTCCAGCTCCGAGCGTGACAGCATGTTCATGCGCAGGGTCTGGTGCTCGGGCAAGGCGTTGGCATGGGCTTGCTTGAAGTCGGCCAGCTGGTTTTCCAAGCTGGCCAACTCGGCGCCCAGCTTGTTGGCCTCCTGGGTGAGAAATTCGGTGGTTTCGTTGGCCCGCTCGGTGCGCTGCTTGAGGTTCTCGTTGAGGAACAGCGTCACCAGTTCGTCAGCCACTTCCTTGGCCACTTGCGCCTGCTTGTGTTCGAAGGACACATTGAACGCCACGGTGGCTTCACCCCGCCCGCGCACAAACGTGGTAAGGGTTTCGACCACGATAGCACTGCGCATCTGGTCGATCTTGTCGCTTTCGCTCAGGCGCTTGTCGGCGAACAGGTCGTACTTGCCGATGATGCGCAGCAGGTTCTCACGGGTCATCACCCGCTGGCGGATCACCTCGATGCGCTCATCGGCGAAGCTGGTGTTGTTGGTAGACACCAGCTCGGGTGAAATCTGCTGCGACTCCACCAGGATAGTGCCGGTCGACTGGTAGATCGGCGGCACCATCAACGCGACAGCCACGGTCGCGGCAAGAATGACTGCGGCACTCACCCCTAACACCAGGGCCCTGTCCTTGATAATGGCGATGTAATCCCTGAGGGAGAGTTCGTAGTCAGACTTCATGGGGCCACCTGCCTGAAGTTCAGATGTCGGGGTACCTGTACGTCAACGTCAAACCAACGATCGTCGCGGTTGCATCCGCTACATGGTCCTGCTGCCGTTCCTTGTACATCAGCGACAGGCGCAGGTCCCAGTACGGCGAAAACTGGCGGCTGGCCCATACGCTGTAAGTCTGCAACGTGTTGGGGCTCTGCCCCTTGCTGTCTTGCCAGGCCGCGTCCGCGCCCACCCGGTTCAGCTCGCTGACCGCGTAACTCCACACACCGCGTACCTGGTCCAGCTCGGCGAAGCCACCTTCGGCGCTGGCCACCGTGCTGCGTTCGGCAGTAAAACTGGCATCTGCGCGCACACCGGTGTACAGCAGCGATACGCCGCCCTCCCCGCGCCGGCCGCCTTCGTCACCGGATACTTCGTTGACGCCTACGTGCGCGTCGGCACTCAGGCGTTCCGAAAGCTGGTACTTGATCCCCACTGCTGGGGTGTAGCTATTGGAGGCTGTCGCGGTAAGGTCTTGCTCGGGCTCATACCGCCGCGCGCCGAAACGGGTGTAAAGGTCGGCCCGCTCGTTCCAGGCGTAGGTCCAAGTAAAGACGTTCGCCAATTCGTCGTAACCCGTCAGCGTACTGATGTCATAACGGGCGCGGCTGTATGTGGTTTCGTTACTCAGGGTGCTGCGTTCGGTAACCGCCTGGCTCCAGTTGCCGGTCAGCGTATACAGCTTTTGTGTACCGTCGGTGGTGATCACACCAGTGTCCAGCACGGTTCCCGACAAGGTCGAGCTTTCGTTATAGCGTGCCACCAGGCCAAAACGCCCACGCTCGGTCGTGCGCTGCCAGCCCAGGCTCAGGTCAGGGTCTTCCCGGTCCTTGACTATGTCCGTGTCGGATGAGCGCAACACATGCATGCCCAACCCCAACCTCAGTTCGTCACGGTCGAAGGTACCGATCAGGGTGTAGTCCGGCGCAATGATCGTGCGCGTTATGCCCTTTTCCCCCGACGTCAGCAACAAAGGGTTGCTGTCGTATTCGACGGATGTCGGTACCACCACCGTGGACTGCCAATTTGCCGCCAGGACCGCGTCCGTGAACGGCAACACCAGAATTGCCGTTGCAATGCGTGTTGTTTTAAGAAGAGGCATTAAAAGTTCTTATTAAAGGCAAGATCAAGGAACGACCAGCGTGTCGCCAGCCTGAAGTTGGATGTTGGTGGACATGTCCCGCCCAGACACCAGGTCCTTATATCGCACGGGCAGGATCTTTTGGGAAGCGCCAGTGCCACGGACCACCTTGATTTCGCTTTCGTCCGCAAACTTGTCCAGGCCGCCCGACATGCTCAGGGCCTGAAGCACCGCCGTAGGGCCTGCCATTTGCACCGGGCCCGGCTTGATCACTTTGCCTTGGACATAGACCAGGTTGCCGGCGATGCTCTTGACGACAACGCTGACGTTCGGGTCGGGGAGGAACTTTTCGAGTTTGGCAGCGACTTGCTTTTCAACTGCAGTGACATCCAGCCCGGCAACATCGATGCGCCCGGCCAGGGGGAAGGTAATACTGCCATCGGGAAGTACGGTGGCTTCTTGACGCAGGCTGTCTTCCTGCCACACCGAAACCATGACGACATCACCGGGGCTAAGCAGGTATGCCGCACTACTCGGGGCTGCGCTGCTGACGCCAGACCACACCGTCAGCATGCAGAATGCGGCAATCAATGAACGCTTCATGAGGGTCCCTCCGGCCAAATGGCCCGACAAAGAGCACTGAATGAGAACAGCACACCAACTCTCGCTCCGCTTCGCGACCGACATCCGCCGCGATGGCCCCTACCTTCCTGGAGGCCTTTACCTTGACGCTGTATACGCAGGCTGCAACGTGCTGCAACCGTGGGCCTCATGGGCTAATGGGAATATAGCAACGGTTGGGGAATTCACAAGCCAGGCCCAAGGCTTGGGGCAACGCGTTGTACTTTATAAACGCGCCGATCAGGTTCAGATCTTTCTTCTGTTAGCCACCAGCACAAAGCCGACAACAGCAAACGCCAACAACCAGCCTGCGGTTGAAACAGGAATGATACTGTTTTGATTTACATACGAATCTGCTGCGCGAGCGGCACCACTCAGCAACACCAGCAAAAACATCGATTTGATAATCAGAGTCGTGCGCATACGCCCCTCCAAAAAACAGGAAAATCAATTAGTTATTGGCGTGGTGTGGCGGGAGTTGTTTCGCTGTTGAGTTGAGCTTATGGGCACAATGACACTACGTCAATGATCCGACACCATAATAAAATTCAATGGGAGATGGGCGATATCGTCAAAATATCGACACGCAGAATGTGCAGCGCCACGTTGTCGTAATGGCGGCTGTGGGTCACGGTCCAGAAGGCAGGGGGCCATGCCGCACGCCCGCTGCTGTTCATTCGTCCGCGTGGTGAACCACGACCAGCAACTGTGCCGGCTGCGCACTCACCGAGCGCAGCCGGTGGGGTGTCTGGGCGTTGAAATGCAGGGCATCGCCCTGTTCCAGCAGCACCCGCTCGTTCATGAAATCCACCTCGACCTGGCCGGCATGCACGAACAGGAACTCCTCGCCCTGATGCTCCTTGAACGTGGGGTCACTGAATTCGGAAGGCGGCTGGATCAGAAACGGCAACAGGCTGCGCTGCCCCACCTGGCTCGTGAGGGCCGCATACCCCGGCCCTTGCCCATCGCCGACCAAAGCCTGGCGTTCGCCATGGCGCACCAGGCTGTAGCGGCTCGCCCCTGTCTGTTCTTCGGCGAACAGCTCTTCAACATTGACGTTCAGCGCCCGCGCCAGCTTCAACGCGGCTGCGATCGAGGGTGTGTTGAGGCCACGCTCGACCTTGGACAGGTAGCTTTTGGTCATGCCGGTCTTTTCGGCCAGCATTTCCAGAGTCATCCCCAGTTTCTTACGCAGCAGTTTCAATCGGATAGACATGTGACGCGGGTTTCCCAGGCTGAGGCAGCCATGATACGCGTCTGAAAGCTGACGCCAAGCCTGAGCGCCCCTTTAACTACGGCATTACCGGCGGCACGTACTGCAGCGTCGTACCCAGTGCCCACAGCAACACCAGCACCAACGGCACATGCACCAGCAACTGGACGAAGGAAAAACCGATCAGGTCGCGCGCCTTGAGCCCTAGCACGCCCAGCAGCGGCAGCATGTAGAACGGGTTGATCAGGTTGGGCAGAGCTTCGGCAGCGTTGTAGATCTGCACCGCCCAGCCCAGATGGTACTGCAGGTCGTTGGCCACCAGCATCACGTAAGGCGCTTCGATGATCCACTTGCCACCGCCCGAAGGGATGAAGAAGCCCAGCACCGCCGAATACACGCCCATCAGCACGGCATAGGTGTCATGGGTGGCTATCTGGGTGAAGAACAGCGAGATGTGATGCGCAAGGGTCTGCTCATCCACACCCTTGACCTGGGTAAGGATGGCGGCAATCGAGCCATACAGCGGGAACTGGATCAGCACCCCGGTGGTGGTCGGCACAGCTCTCGCGACGGCGTCAAGAAAGCTGCGTGGGCGCCAGTGCAACAAGGCACCCAGCATGATGAACAACAGGTTGTAGGTGTTCAGCCCGGAAATCGCCGTGATCGCAGGTTTGGTGGCGAACTCCTGGTACAGCCAGCCAGCGGCCAGGGCCACCAGCAGCAGAATCAGGATCGGGCTGTGCTCCAGCCACTCCCCCGGGCGGGTACGTTGCGGTGCCGGTGGCGCGGTGAAACTGGGGTCAACACCGCAGTCTTCGGCGCTGCGCGCACTGTTTGGGCCGGGGGCCGTGGCGTAGGCAATCACCAGCGACACCACTACCAGCGCCGCCAGCATTACACCGGATTGCCAGAGGAAAATGGTTTCGGTGAACGGGATGACCCCGGTAATCGACAGGATCGAAGGGGGCAGGCTGGCCGGGTTGGCTTGCAGTTGAGCAGCCGATGACGACAGGCCCAGTGCCCATACCGCGCCCAGGCCCAGGTAGGCAGCAGCACCTGCGGCACGGTAGTCCATTTTCAGCTCGGTGCGCCGTGCCAGGGCGCGTACCAGGAGGCCACCGAATACCAACGACAGGCCCCAGTTGAGCAAGGACGCCAACATCGAGATCAGTGCGACCCAGCACACTGCCGAGCGACCATTCCCTGGGATGCGCGCCAGACGGTCGATCAGCCGTGCGGCAGGCGGCGAGCTGGCCACCACATAACCGCCGATCACCACGAAGGCCATCTGCATGGTGAACGGGATCAGGCTCCAGAAGCCATCGCCAAAGGCTTTGGCGGTGTCGGTCGGCTTGGCCCCCATGGCCAGCGCGCCGATGCACACCAGCAGCACCGCCAGCGCGGCGAACACCCAGGAATCGGGGAACCAGCGTTCCGCCCAGTTGGAACAACGCAAGGCAAAGCGGGCGGAGCGGCTGTCTTGGATTTCAGCGGCCACAGTTGAATTCCTTTTATTGGTTTTATGATGTGAAACCGTGTTGCCAGGCAACACAAAAACCTGTGGGAGCGGGTTTACCCACGAATGCGGCGGTGAATGTACCGACGCATTCGCGGGTAAACCCGCTCCCACAGGGTAGGATCGCGTGATGCCTTAGAAGGTCATTTCCTTCACATCATCCGGCACGATCAGCTTGCCGGCGGTTTTCTCGATGATTTCCTCGACGCTCACCCCTGGTGCGGTCTCGCGCAGGATGAAGGCGCCGTCTTCGATTTCCAGGTAGGCCAGGTCGGTCAGCACTTTGCGGATGCAGCCAGCCCCGGTGAGTGGCAGGCTGCACTGCGGCAGCAGCTTGGACTCGCCGTCCTTGGAGGCGTGGGTCATGGTGACGATGATGTTATCGGCGCCAGCCACCAGGTCCATGGCACCGCCCATGCCCTTGACCAGTTTGCCCGGGATCATCCACGAGGCGATGTTGCCCTGCACGTCCACTTCGAAGGCGCCCAGTACGGTCAGGTCGACGTGGCCGCCGCGGATCATGGCGAACGACTGCGCCGAATCGAAAATCGAGGCACCGCGGCGGGCGGTGACGGTTTGTTTGCCGGCGTTGATCATGTCGGCATCAATCGTACTTTCGGTCGGGAATTCGCCCATGCCGAGGAGGCCGTTTTCCGATTGCAGCATCACATCCATGTCGGCGGGTACGTAGTTGGCCACCAGGGTCGGAATGCCGATACCCAGGTTCACGTAGTAGCCGTCCTTCAGTTCACGGGCGACGCGTTGCGCCATCTGTTCGCGGGTCAGTGCCATGGTCAGGATCTCTTTGTTGTTCTGGTGGATGGCGCTCAGGCCTTGACGGTGCGCTTTTCGATACGCTTTTCGAAGGTGCCGACGATAACGCGGTCCACATAGATGCCTGGGGTGTGGATCTCGCTGGGCAACAGCACGCCTGGCTCGACGATTTCTTCCACTTCGACCACGGTGATCTTGCCGGCGGTGGCCGCCAGCGGGTTGAAGTTTTGCGCCGTGTTGCGGTACACCACGTTGCCGTAGTGGTCAGCCTTCCAGCCCTTGACGATGGCGAAGTCGCCTGTAATGGACGCTTCTAGGATGTACTTGCGGCCCTTGAACTCGCGCACTTCCTTGCCGTCGGCAACCGGGGTGCCGTAGCCGGTGGCGGTGTAGAACGCCGGAATACCGGCACCTCCTGCGCGCATTTTCTCGGCGAGGGTGCCCTGCGGAGTCAGCTCCACCTCCAGCTCGCCGCTGAGCAGCTGGCGTTCGAACTCGGCGTTTTCGCCCACGTAGGAAGCGATCATCTTGCGGATCTGCCGGTCTTCCAGCAGCACACCCAGGCCAAAGCCGTCGACGCCGCAGTTGTTGGAGACCACGGTCAGGCCTTTGACGCCGCGCCGCTTGATTTCGCCAATGAGGTTTTCCGGGATGCCGCACAGGCCGAAACCACCGGCCAGTACCGTCATGTTGTCGGTCAGGCCTTCAAGGGCCTGTTCATAGGTTGCAACGCGCTTGTCCAGTCCGGCCATGCTGATCCGCCTTTTGTAGTTGTTGAACCGACGAAGCTGTCGGTGAGCGTGTGCAGACATCTTCACTGCAAGCGACTGATTTGTTAATTTTGTTTTCGTCATCGATTGATAACTTTTACAAAACAAAAATAGGCCCGTCATGAACGTCAAGCAACTGCGTGCTTTTGTCGCCGTGGCCAAGTACCAAAGCTTTGCCCAGGCCGGAGAGCACCTGCATGTCTCACAGCCCGCCCTCAGCCTGACCATCAAGGCGCTGGAAGAAAACCTCGGCGGTGCCCTGCTCAGCCGCACCACGCGCAGCGTCAGCCTGACCGCCGAAGGCGAAGTGCTGCTGCCACTGGCACGGCGGCTTCTGGCCGATTGGGACGACACCGAGGAGATGCTGCGCCAGCGCTTTACCTTGCAACTGGGCCGCGTGGCGGTGGCAGCCATGCCGGCGTTCGCCGGCAACCTGCTGCCCCACTCGCTCAAGGTGTTTCGTCAACGCTACCCCAAGGTCAACGTCACCGTGCATGACGTGATCAATGAACAGGTGCAGGAACTGGTGCGCCATCGCCGCGTCGAACTGGGCATCGGCTTCGAGCCGGACAACATCGACGGGCTGGACTTCCACCCGTTGTACATGGACCGTTTCGTCGCTGTGGTGCCTGCCGACTCGCCCCTGGCACTGCTGCCCGAGGTGAGCTGGGCACAGCTGATGGCCGAAGACTTCGTCGCCCTGCAACGCCCTTCGGCAGTGCGCCTGCTGATGGAGCAGAATGTGGCACCCCAGCACGGCAAACTGGCCGTGGCCTTCGAAAGCCACCAGTTGGCGACCATCGGCCGCATGGTCGCCAGCGGCCTGGGGGTCAGTGCCGTACCGGCGCTGTGCATCAACCAGATGCAAGAGCTGGGCGCCCGTTGCGTAACTTTGGTGGAGCCCACGGTCGAGCGGCGCATCGGCGTGATTGCCCTTAGCGAACACAAGCTTTCCACCGCAGCGCAGGCGCTGCTTGAGGTTCTGCATTCCAATACCCGGATCCCGGAGGTGACATGCGTTACGTGAAAATGGCAGGCTCGAGCGTTCCGGCCATTGGCCAAGGTACCTGGTACATGGGGGAAGACCCTGGCCGCAAGGCTGCCGAGGTCGCGGCCCTGCAACAGGGCATCGAGCTGGGCCTGACCCTGATCGACACCGCCGAGATGTATGCTGAAGGCGGGGCAGAATCCGTGGTTGGCCAGGCGATTGCCGGGCGGCGCGACCAGGTATTTCTGGTCAGCAAGGTGTACCCGCACAATGCGAGTGCTCGCGGCATGGCAGCTGCCTGTGAGCGCAGCCTCACACGCTTGGGGACTGACTGCATTGACCTGTACCTGCTGCACTGGCGTGGCCAGCACCCGCTGGAAGAAACGGTCGATGCCTTCGAGCGCTTGCGCGAGCAAGGCAAGATCAAGCGCTGGGGCGTGTCCAATTTCGACGTAGACGACCTGCGCGAACTGCACAATCCTGACTGTGCCACCAACCAGGTGCTGTACAACCCGGCTCAGCGTGGCATCGAGTTCGACCTGCTGCCGTGGTGCGAAAAACGTGCGCTGCCGACCATGGCCTACTGCCCGCTGGCTCAGGCCGGGCGCTTGTTGCAGCACCCCGTACTGGCAGAAATCGCCGAGCGCCATGGTGCTACACCGGCCCAGGTCAGCCTGGCCTGGGTGACCCGCAACGACGGGGTGATCGCCATCCCCAAAGCCGTGACACCTGAGCATGTGCGGCTGAATGCTGCTGCGGGGTTATTGACCTTGAACAGTGAAGACCTGCGAGCGATCGACCGGGCGTTCCCGGCACCGACGCGCAAGCAGCGGTTGGCGATGGTGTAAGCACCCAGCCTTGAACATCTTGGGGCTGCGTTGCAGCCCCAATCACTTAATGGAAGTCGCGGCTGCGCACATCCAGCCCCTGCAACAGTGGGCTAACATCCTCCAGCCGCCGCGCAATCAGGTGCCTCACCCCCTCCTCCTGCTCCAGCCGCCCACTGACCTTCAGTAGCTGCGACCCCACCAGCGCCCGCCGTTGCCGCTCGGCAAGCTCCCGCCACACGACCACGTTGACCATCCCGTGCTCATCCTCCAGTGTGACGAAGGTGACCCCACTGGCAGTTTGCGGCCGCTGGCGGCCCACTACCAGCCCGGCCACTGCAATGTTGTCGCCATGCGCGACACCTTGCAGCTCACTCGAACTGCGACACCCCAACGCCCTCAGGCGTGAACGTAACAAGGCCAGCGGATGCGGGCCGAGCGTAGTGCCCAAGGTCTGGTAATCGGCCATCAGGTCCTCACCCACGCTTGGCACAGGCAAATCAACTGCGGCTTCAGGCACTGCTTCCACCTCTGCGAACAACGGCAACTGCGGCTGCACCGCCGCCACCTGCCAGCGTGCTTGATGGCGGTCGCTGGCCAAGGTACGCAATGCCCCGCCATCAGCCAGACGGGCACGGGCGCGTTGGTCGAGGCCAGCACGCAAGCAAAGGTCTTCGACGTCGCGCCACGGCCGTTGCGCCCTCGCCTGCTGCACGCGCCTGGCATCGGCTTCGGCCAGGCCACGCACCATCCGCAAGCCCATGCGAATGGCCAACACACCTTGAGCATCAGGTTCGAGGGTACAGTCCCAGTCGCTGTGGCATACGTCGACGGGCCGCACCTCGATACCTTGGCGGCGCGCCTCCTGCAGCAACTGGTCCGGGCTGTAGAAGCCCATGGGCCAGCTGTTGACCAGCGCGCAGGTGAAGATTGCCGGCTCATGGCACTTCAGCCAGCTGCTGGCATAACACAGCAAGGCAAAACTGGCCGCGTGCGACTCCGGGAAACCATAGCTGCCAAAGCCCTTGATCTGCTCGAAGATACGCTCGGCGAACGCCAGTTCGTAACCATTTCGCAGCATGCCTTGCAACAGCCGCTCGCGGTGCGGCTCCAGGCCACCGTGGCGTTTCCAGGCCGCCATGCTGCGACGTAGCTGGTCGGCCTCGCCCGGCGTGTAGTCGGCTGCGACCATGGCCAGTTCCATCACCTGTTCCTGAAACAACGGCACGCCCAAGGTCCGTGCGAAGACTGCCTTGAGCTTCGGCGACGGGTAGGTCACCGGCTCCTGCTTCAGGCGCCGGCGCAAGTAGGGGTGCACCATGTCACCCTGAATCGGCCCCGGGCGGACAATGGCCACTTCGATGACCAGGTCATAGAACGTTCGGGGTCGCAGCCGAGGCAGCATGGCCATCTGCGCACGCGACTCGATCTGGAACACCCCCATGGTCTCGGCGCGGCTGATCATCGCGTAAGTGGCCGGGCATTCGCTGGGGATGGTCGCCAGGGTCAGCTGGCGGCCACGGTGGCGTTGCAGCAGGTCGAAGCAACGGCGCAAGGCACTGAGCATACCCAGCGCCAGCACGTCGACCTTGAGCAAACCGACCATGTCCAGGTCGTCCTTGTCCCACTGGATCACCGTGCGCTCCGCCATTGCTGCATTCTCCACCGGCACCAGCTGGTCGAGCGGCTGCTGGGAAATAACGAAACCACCCGGGTGCTGCGAAAGGTGCCGAGGGAAGCCGATAAGCTCACCCGCCAGCACCAGCACCCGGCGCAACGACGGGCTGCCGGCCTCGAAGCCGGCTTCTGCCAGTCGCTGGTCGTCGGGTATGCGGTCGCTCCAGCGGCCACAGCATTTGGCCAGGGCATCCACCTGATCCATTGGCAAACCCAACACCCGCGCCACATCCCGCACCGCACCCGCTGCATGGTAAGTGTTGACCACCGCAGTCAGCGCGGCACGGTGCCGGCCATAGCGGCGGAACACATACTGAATCACTTCTTCGCGCCGGTCGTGCTCGAAGTCCACGTCGATATCGGGTGGCTCGTTGCGCTCGCGCGACAGGAAACGCTCGAACAACAGGTGGTGCTCCATGGGGTCGAGCTCGGTAATGCCCAGCACGAAACACACCACCGAGTTGGCAGCAGAGCCACGCCCTTGGCACAAGATGCGCTGGCTGCGGGCGAAGGCGACGATGTCGTGCACGGTCAGGAAGTAGCTCTCGTAACCCAGTGCTTCAATCAGCGCCAGTTCCTTGGCCAGCACATCACGCACCTTGTCACTGGGCCCCTGCGGCCAGCGCAACCGCAGGCCCTGCTCGCACAGCGCGTGCAACCAGCTTGCCGGGGTGTGGCCCTGGGGCACCAGTTCGCGCGGGTATTGGTACTTCAACTCGCGGAGGTCGAATTGGCAGCGCTGGGCAATGGCCAGGGTTTCGGCCAACAGGTCGAACGGGTACAGCTCGGCCAGTTGCGCCAGGCTACGCAAGTGGCGCTCGCCATTGGCAAACAGAAAGCGCCCGGCTTCGGACACCTGGCAATGCTGGCGGATGGCAGCCATGCAGTCCTGCAAGGCACGGCGGCCGCGCACGTGCATGTGCACGTCGCCACAGGCCACGGCGCGGATCCCCACATCGGCCGCCAGTGCCCGTAGGCGTTGCAGGCGCATGGCATCGTCGTGGCCCCGGTGCAGGTGCACCGCCAGCCACAGGCGCTCATCGAACACACTTCGCAGCCACTCGCCGGTGGCCGTATTGTCACTGTCATCGGCCACCCACAAGGCCAGCAGACCCTGACCGTGCAGCTGCAGGTCGTCACGAAAAAGCTGGTATTCGCCCTTTTCTGCCCGCCGACGGGCACGGGTGATCAGTGCGCACAAGTTCTGGTAGCCGGCCAGGTTTTCGACCAGCAGCACCAGCTTGGGGCCGTCGTGCAACTGCACCTCGCTGCCGACGATCAGCCGCAACCCATGCGCCTTGGCGGCCTGCCAGGCGCGCACGATACCGGCCAGGGTACATTCGTCCGTGATCGCCAACGCCTGATAACCCTGTTCAGCTGCGCGGCGGAACAGCTCCTCGGCACTCGAAGCACCGCGTTGGAAGCTGAAGTTGGACAAGCAATGCAGCTCGGCATATCCCGACATGCTCATGCAAACCAGCCCTGCAACCACAGCGGGCCGGCCTGGCCCAGGTCGCGGTAGGCCCAGCCACGCAGGCCCTCACGGGTTTCGATGCGGTAGTAGTCGCGGCGCACATCGCCGCCATCCCACCAGCCCGATTCGATGCGTTCGGCATGGCCCTGCAACCGATAGCCGGCATCATCCAGCGCCATCGGTGCAGGCAGTAGCCAACCTGGGCGGCTGCCCGGGGCAACCGGCATGTTGCCTTTTGCGCCCTGCTCTGCCAGTTGCCAGGCGCATTCAGGGCGGTGATCTGCCGCTGCACGCACCCCCTTGACGGCCTCATCCCCCAGGCGGGCGCGCAGCCGCTCGCGCAATTGCTCCCAGGGTTGGGCCTGTTGTGCGCGTGGGTCGAACAACGGCTGATGCTGCGGCACGAAGGGCGGCAGGTCTTCGGCGACCAACCGCAGGTTGCGCACCGCTGCCGGTATACGCAGCGGCTCCAGGCGCCCACGGGCCAGTTCGAACAGCATCGCAGCATCGCGCTCAGCCGCCAGCAGGCCCACTTTGAGCAAGGTATCCGGCCCTTCGGCATGCTCCAGATGCAGGCAAAAGCGCTGCACGCCACAGTCGCGCCCGGCGAGAAATGCAGCCAGGTCGTTGAGCATGCGCCGCAGCGGGAACAGCAGCGCTTGGTGTGATTCAACGTCGAAATTCAGCTCCAGCCGGGTTTCGAAACGGTCCGGTGGCTGGTAGAAGTCCAGCCCCAGGTTGCGCAGGCCGAGCAACTGATCGAGGTGCAGCTGAACCTGGGCCGCAAAGCGCCTGGCCAAGGTATCGCGCGGCAAGGCCAGTACCTGGCCCAGTTGACGCAAGCCCATGCGGGCAAAGGCTTCGGCAGCCTCTGCCGGCAAGCCGATTCGCGTGATGGGCATGGCCAGCAACGCTGCGCGAGTCGCATCGGCATCGCTCACCGCCAAACCGTCGTGGCCATTGGCGAGCATACGTGCCGCCACCGGGTTGCTGGCCAGGACGATGCGTTGGCGCAAGCCCAGGTCTGCCAGTTCCTGGCGCAGACGCGCCTCGAACAAGGGCCACGGGCCGAACAGTTGCAGGCTGGAGCCTACTTCCAACAACAGCGCCCGAGGGTAATGCACGCTGACCTGGGCACTGAAACGGTAGGCCCAGGCCGCCAGCAACTGCTGCACCTGCTCGATGCGCTTGGGGTCGCTTTCGACACAGGTGAAGCCATCCGCCAGGGCACGCGCTGCGGTCAGGGTTTGCCCGGCCCGCAAGCCAAGTGCAGCGGCCGCCGGGTTGACCGCCTGCACCACACGGCGCTGGGTAGGCCCACCAACAAGCACCAGAGGCGTATCAGGGTCGTCACGCTCACGCAGGACGGTGTCCAGCGCCAGCTGCGGCAGCAGGATGCAGGCCCAGAGCATGGTGCATCAGCCCCGGCCCGGGCAGGCGATGGGCAGCGCTGGCGGCATGCCGCCACGGCTCTTCAGCACACGCCATTGCGCCGGGCGCGTGTCAACGGCAATGCGCAGTGCTGCAGGTGAAGGGTTGTGCGCCGCCTGCTGCGGCCTGCAGGCGAATGCCAGTGCCTGGCCGGTTTCAGCGGCCACCTGCAAGCGCCTCAGGGCGCGGTCATCGGCACGTTCCGGCCAGCATAGCACTGCCGCACAACTGCCCGAGCGCAGGCACTGTTCGGCGGCCCACAGGGCATCGGTGGGTTCAGCATCCACCTGTACCAGCCAGCGCAGGTCCACTCCCGCCGCCTGCCAGGCCGGTGCATACGGGATGAACGGCGGTGCCACCAGCACCACGCGGCTGGCGTCAGCGCTTAGCCGGGCCAGGGTTGGCCACAGCAACTGCAATTCGCCACAACCGGGGCTGGCCAGCAACAGCTCGCTCAGTGCGGCCGCTGGCCAGCCACCTTCCGGCAAGCGCTCGTCAAGGGCCGTATGGCCGGTGGGCTGCAACCCGAGTGGCCGCGCCTGGGCCTGCCGCCCGCGCCATACCCGGCGCTGGTCGAGCAGCCTGTCGAGGTCGACCACCGCGCCCATCAGTCACGCCTCAGCAAGCCGCAGAACACGCCTTCGATGAAAAACGCCTGTTCAGGCTTCACATCGATGGGCGCGTAGGCCGGGTTGCGCGGCAACAGCCGGTAATGGCTGCCTTTGCGTTGCAGGCGCTTGATGGTGACTTCACCGTCCAGGCGCGCAACCACGATCTGGCCATCGCGGGCGTCGGCCTGCTGAAGAATGCCGACCAGATCACCGTCGAAAATGCCATCGTCGATCATCGAGTCGCCACGCACCTTCAGCAGGTAATCCGGTGTACGGCGGAACAGACTGGGGTCGAGCAGCAATTGTTCGTGAATGCCCAGATCCGGGCCTATGGGGGCACCTGCCGCTACCTGGCCCAGCACCGGTACTTCGAGGATTTCTGGCCGGCGCAACGGTTCAGCCAGGCGGATGCCCCGCGCCTGGTTCGGCGTGACATCGATGTAGCCGGCCTGGCACAGGGCAGTGATGTGCTTGCGCGCGACGCTGCGCGAGGCAAAACCGAAGCGCGTGGCGATATCGGCCAGGCTTGGCGGCTGGCCATGGTTGGCAATGCGCTCACGAATGAATTCGAAAATGGCGCGGCGTTTGGGGGTTAGATTGTCCATGGAGCACATTTGTACTCTTTTCAGGGCACGCTGAACAGCCCCCTTTGTCGCCAGCTTTGGTTATGATCCCCTGGCTTGTGTTTTTTGACCTGGATATCTCATGCTGACCGCTCTGCTGTTCGACCTCGACGGAACCCTCACCGACACCGATACCCTGCACCTGCAAGCCTTTCGCCAGCTGCTGCGTGAGCACGATGGCCGCGAGCTTAGCCAGGCGCAGTTCGATGCCCAGGTCAGCGGCCGCGCCAACGGCGAGCTGTTCGCCGAGCTGTTCAGCGACGCCAGCGCCGAACAGTGCAAGGCGCTGGCCGACCGCAAGGAAGCGCTGTTCCGCGACATATCGCCTTCCCTTGAACCCATGCCGGGCCTGCTGCGCTTGCTGGCACATGCCCAGGCGCGCAGCATCGGCATGTGCGTGGTCACCAACGCACCCCGGCTGAATGCCGAACACATGTTGAATGCTATGGGCCTTGGCCAGCGCTTCGCGCATGTGCTGGTGGCCGAGGAACTGGCGCGGCCCAAGCCAGACCCGCTGCCCTACCTCACCGGGTTGCAGCGGCTGGGCGCCGAAGCCGCGCAAGCGCTGGCCTTCGAGGATTCATTACCAGGCGTGGCCGCGGCCAGTGGCGCAGGCATCTTCACCGTAGGCGTGGCCACGACGCAAACGCCGGAGCGGTTGCTGGCGGCGGGGGCCAGGCTGGTTGTGAATGACTTCGATGACCCGGCGTTGTGGGCATTGATCGAATCCATGCAATGACCGCCCAAGGCCGCCCATGCTGATCGACGAAGAACTCACCCTCAAAAAGCTGGAAACCTTCCTCGCCTTCATGCGCACCGGCAACCTCGGCCGCGCCGCGGCCGAGCTGTCCACCAGTGCGGTCAGTGTGCATCGCGCCATCCACTCACTGGAAAGCGCCCTGCGCTGCCCGTTGTTCAAGCACGAAGGCCGCCAGCTGATCCCGCTGGAAAGTGCTTACGTGCTGGAAAAGAAGGCCCGGCAGCTGATCCAGGACGCTGAGCAGATGGTGCGCCAGACCCGTGAGGCCGCCGGCTTCTATGCTGAGCGCTTCCGCCTGGGCGCGCTCTACTCGCTAACCGTGAAGACCGTGCCCAAGCTGGTCATGGGCCTGAAACTGCGCCGCAGCGAACTGAACATCGACCTCACCCTGGGCTCCAACATCGACTTGCTGCAGCGCCTGAAGAACCACGAACTGGAGGCCATTCTGGTCTCCCTTGATGAAAGCGTCAGCGACCCGGCCTGCGAGCAGTTGCCGCTGTTCTCCGACGATATCTTCCTCGCGGTCCCCACCGACTCGCCTTTCGCCGAGCAAGCCGAGGTGGACCTGGCAGACCTGGCCGACTCCACGTTCATTACCCTGACCCAGGGCTTCGCCACCCACCGCGATGGTGCACGGGTGTTCCAGCAGGCCGGCTTTGAACCGAAGGTGGCCATGCAGGTGAACGATATCTTCACATTGCTGAGCATGGTCAGCTCGGGGGTGGGCTTTGCCCTGCTGCCCGGGCGCATCGCCGCGGTATACGAGAACCGCGTCCGGTTGATTGCCTTGAAGCCGCAATATCGCTTGCAGCAGCATATCGGTGTGGTGTTTCTGAAAGCCCGGGAGCGGGAGCCGAACCTGCTGGCGTTGCTGGCGGAGTGCCGGATGTACAGCCTGGAGCGGTAAGCCAGTGTGCGCCATGCCGACCTTGCTGTCACGGTGCCAACGCCGAAACCTCAAACCGACAATGCCCGCTGCACCTCGCCCACGGTAGTCGCCAGGCTGTTCAGGTGCAGGTTCAACACCCGCTCGACCGGCGCCTGGTCCAGTGGCCAGTGTAAGGCAATGCTCCCGGCCAGGCGCCCTTCGGCACGCACCGGCAAGGCGATGGCGCGAATCAGGAACGGCAACCGCACCGGATACTCCCAGTGCCCTTCGGTCCGCTGGCCAAAGCCCTTGTGTGCGTCTTCCTCGATATTGCGCAGCACTGTGTCATCACCCAGCCGCTCGTGGGTCGCCAGGCGCTGCACTTCGTCCTCCGCCAGCTCACCCAGACAGGCCCGTCCCATCGCCGAATGGAACAGGCTGGCATGGTGCCCAACAATCTGGCAGGTGTGCGGATAACGCTTGCGCAATACTTGGGGGATGGCACTTTCCATCACCTCCAGCCGTTCGCCGTCGAAGCACGACAGGTCCGCTACCAGCCCGGTGCGTTCGCTCAGCTCCAGCAGCATGGGCGCAGCGCTCTCCACGAGGCGCCGCTTGAAACGCAACTGGCGGTCGCCGAACAGGCGCCGCGCGCACAGCCGGTAGCGCCGGTCGCTCAGGCCACGGTACACCCAGCCTTGCTCCTGCAAGGTGGCAAGCATGCGCGATACCGTGGCCTTGGGCAGCGCCGTCAGGTAATGCAGTTCCTCCAGGCCCAGTGCCTGGTGTTCGCCCAACAGGTCGACAATGGCCAACGCCCGTTCCACGGAACGCACGCCGCCACTGTCTGCCGTGATGCCCATGGGTTTGACCTCCTTGTTGGGGGATGGTCAGCATAGCCAGCAAGATCCGCGCCTGCTCGCTGCTTTCATCAAACCTGCAGGCACTGGGGTGGGCAACGCTCCACCCACCGGGTGAGCTGTTCATGGGCATACGCCAACTGCAACACGGCATGGTCAGCCTGGGCCGGGCCTATGATTTGCAGGCCCATGGGCAACCCGGCCGCACTGAACCCGACCGGTACGCTGATGCTCGGCAAGCCGGCCAGGGTCGGCCCGATCACCACCTCCATCCAGCGGTGGTAGGTGTCCATCGCCCGCCCCCCAACCACCGTTGGCCATGGCTGGCGTGCATCGAAAGGGAACACCTGGGCCGATGGCAACAGCAGGAAATCGTAACGTTCGAACAGATGGGCCAACGCACGGTACCAGTCACTACGGTCCAGCGAAGCCTGGTACAGCGCTGCCGCACTCAGTTGCAAGCCCCCTTCCACTTCCCACTGTGCCTCAGGCTTGAGCCGTGCGCGCTTGACCGGGTCGGCATAGGCCGCCCCGAGGTTGCCGTGCACCAGGAAGTGGCGATGGGTCAGCCAGCATTGCCACAACCGCGCGGGGTCGAATGCCGGCTGGCAAGCCTCCACCCGGCAGCCCAGTTCGGCAAAATCGGCCAGCGCCGACTCGCACAGGCTCATCACCCCGTCATCCATGGGCAGGTAGCCGTTGTAATCACCCAGCCAGCCGACCCGCACGCCCCGGAAATCACGCTGCAAACCAGCAGCAAAGTCACGCCGACCTTCACTCAGCGACAGCGGTGCCCGTGCGTCAACGCCAGCCTGTATCGACAGCAACCGCGCCACGTCAACCACGCTACGGCCCATGGGCCCCTCGGTGGCCAGCTGCTGCACGAACAGTTCGGGCGCCGGCCCATGGGGCACTCGGCCCTGTGAGGGGCGCAGGCCGAACACATTGTTGAACGCCGCCGGGTTGCGCAGCGAGCCCATCATGTCGCTCCCGTCGGCGACCGGCAGCAGGCGCATGGCCAGCGCCGCTGCCGCCCCGCCACTGCTGCCACCGGCCACACGCTGCGGGTCGTAGGCATTGGTGGTGGTACCGAACAGGGTGTTGTAGGTTTGCGAGCCGAGGCCGAACTCGGGCACGTTGCTCTTGCCCACGATCAGCGCCCCGCTCGCCCGCACCCGCGCAACACTGATCGCGTCCTGCTCAGGGACCTGTTCGGCAAACAAGGGGGAGCCAAGGGTAGTGCGCAGCCCGGCAGTGGCTGCCAGGTCCTTGATCGCCTGCGGCATGCCATGCATCCAGCCCCGCGAATGGCCACGGGCCAGTTCACGGTCACGCTCATCGGCCTCGGCCAGCAGCGCTTCGGCCGGGCGCAGTGACACCAGCGCATTGACTACAGGGTTGCAGCGTTCGATGTGCAGCAGGTAGGCCTGCATCACGTCCCGACACGACACCTGGCGGGCATGGATGGCCTGGGACAATGCCTCGGCATCGAGGGCTACGATGGGGTCGATGGCTAGCGGCTTCACGGTTTTACTCCAAGGTTGAAGGCGGCAGGCTTGGCCAACCGAGGTGCTTCTTTCAGGCAGTAGGTACCCAGCAGCGTCAGCAGGCAGGCGAACAGCACATAAAACGAAGGCGCCACCGGGGTGCCGAGCACCTTGCTCAGCCAGGTCACGATCAACGGGGCAAAGCCGCCGAACACCATCACAGCCACGTTATAGGCCACCGACACACCGGTGGAGCGCACCTCAACCGGGAACTGCTCGGCCAATGCAGTGGGTGCCGGGCCGAAGAAGCCGCCGATCGCGGTGCACAGCAGCAGTTGCATGATCAGCAGGCGCTCCACGGACGGCGCGGCGGCCACCCACACATAAAGTGGGTAGACCATCACGAAGAACGCCAGCGTGAAGGCCATCAACACCGGGCGCCTCCCCAGCCGGTCAGACAGCGCGCCAGACAACGGAATCACCACGGTCATCAGCCCCACGGCCAGCATCTGCACCAGCAGCACCTGGTCCAGCGGCAGCCCGAGGTTCTTGTGGGCGAAGGTCGGCATGTTCACCAGCACCACGTAGAACGACACCGTCGCGCCACAGGCCAGGCCCATCGACACCAGCAGGCTGCGCCGGTGCTCACGCAACACCTGCCACAGGCTGGGCGACTGGCCCTTGGCCTGGCGGCGCGCTTCGACGAACTCTTCGGGCTCTTCCATGTGCTTGCGAATCCACAGCCCCACCGGGCCGATCAGCAGGCCGAGCACGAACGGAATGCGCCAACCCCAGCTGTCCAGTGCCTCAGGCGAACACAGGTGCGTCACCAGGGCGACCATCGCCGCCCCGGAAAACACCGCCAGGCATTGCCCCACCAGTTGCCACGAGCCATACAGCCCCTTGCGGTGGGCCGGCGCGCTTTCTACCAGAAACGCTGTCGCGCTGGCGTATTCGCCACCGGTAGCAAAGCCCTGCAGCATGCGGGCCACCACGATCAGCATCGGTGCGGCCATGCCTATGGCCAGGTAATCGGGGGCAAAAGCGATCATGGCGATCGACACGGTCATCAGCCGGATGATCATCTGCATGGCCGCCTTCCGGCCCTTGCGATCGGAATACATGCCCAGCAACACGCCACCCACCGGGCGCATGAAAAAGCCGACGCCGAAGGTAGCCAGGGCCATCAGCAGCGAGGCGTACTCATCGTCGGACGGGAAAAACTGCCGGGCAATGATGCTGGCCAGAAAGCCATACACGATAAAGTCATACCACTCCAGGGCATTGCCGATAACGGCAGCGACCACCTGCCGGGTACGCGACACGCCAGTGCTCGAAGTCTGCATAGGGGAACACTCCACACAATGATTGGGTGATCACCCGGGCGCGGTCGCACCCGGGTTCCAGCGGCAGTCGTAAATGGGAAGGTCAGGCGGGCGCGAGCCAGCGCTCTGCCAGCGCGCCCCAGTAGGCGGCGCCGGTCAGCAGGATGTCGTCGTTGAAGTCGTAGGCCGGGTTGTGCACCATCGGCCGCGATACCCCATTGCCGATGAACAGGTAAGCGCCCGGGCAACGTTGCAGCATCCAGGCGAAGTCTTCGCTGCCCATCAGCTTGCGGGTGTTAGCATCCACCGCCTCGGCACCCAGCAGTTCCACCCCGACCTGCGTGGCGAAGGCGTTCTCTGCGCCATGGTTGACCAGCACCGGGTAAGCCGGACGGTGTTCGATGCTGGCACTGCAGCCAAAGCTTTCGGCCTGGCTGACAATGATCGCCCGCACCCGTTCCAGGGTCTGTGCCCGCACCTCGGCGTTCAGCGCGCGCAGGCTAAGCCGCAGCAGGGCCTGCTGCGGGATCACGTTGGCCGCTTCACCGGCCTGCAGGGCACCCACCGTGACAACAGCCGCTTCCTGCGCATCGATATTGCGCGCCACCACGGTTTGCAGCGCCATCACCACACTGGCTGCCGCCACCAGCGGATCGACGGTCAGGTGTGGCATCGAGCCATGGCCGCCAACCCCGTCGAGGGTCACCGTCAGCAAGTCTTGCGAGGCCATCATCGGGCCCTCGCGAAAGCCCAGGTGCCCGGCTGGCAGGCCCGGCATGTTGTGCATGCCGAACAGTGCATCGCAAGGGAAGTGCTCCAGCAAGCCGTCGGCCAGCATCGCCTCGGCGCCGCCCTGGCCCTCCTCGGCCGGCTGGAAGATCAGCGTCAGCGTGCCGTCGAACTGCCGGGTCGCCGCCAGGTAGCGCGCGGCGCCGAGCAGCATGGTGGTGTGACCGTCATGGCCGCAGGCGTGCATGCAACCCTGGTGCTGGCTGCTGTACGTCGCACCCGTGGCCTCGTGGATGGGCAGCGCGTCCATGTCGGCGCGCAGGCCCAGACGGCGTGGGCTGCTGCCATTGCGTAGCACGCCGACCACGCCAGTCTTGCCGATGCCGGTGTGCACCTCATAGCCCCACGCATCAAGCAACCGGGCGACCAGCGCCGACGTGCGGTTTTCTTCAAAACCCAGTTCCGGGTGAGCGTGGATATCGTGACGGATCGCGTGCAGCTCGCTTGCCACATCGTCAAGCCAGGCCAAGATGTGCTGATGTCGGGACATGTAGAGTCTCCTCGCGCGGGTGGTTTCCCGTTCTTGTTGTTCGCCTTGAGGTCACGACGGCAGAGGCAGGTCGTGCTTGCGAACAGATAAGCGCGAGGAGCGATGAAGCACAATCAAATCTGGTTTCACAGCGTGGAACCGAAAGCGCCGATCAGGGCTGCCATTGCTTGCAACGGCAAGCACTACTTCATGGCGGGGAAGCGAACTAATAATACTTGTTCAGGCAAGGGTTCGAGGACGGCCGATTCCTGGCCACGTAATCGGTTCCAGCCGGTGGCTTCCTTGATGGACTCCAATACCAACTTGCCCAGTGGCAATCTGTTCGATCTGGCTTCCTGATAAGTCGATCTGACATCGTTGAACAGCTGCCTCAGCTTGCCCACTCCTGCGAGAGAGCTTGCGGCTATTCCGGCCCCGGTCATCAGTTCAGCCCCCACTGACTCAAAGGGCGCTGAAAAAGAAAACACTGCACTGGGTGCCTTGACGACGGTACCCGCCAGGCCGCCGACAAATATCATTGCATTATTGGTACGGCTTGAATTGTTGAACTCCTTCGGTATTGGCGTTCCGTTGGCCTTGGCAATTGAACGTTTGACGATTGCTTTGGATGCCTTGTTCAGTGAAGACAACATACCCACCGTTCCCCAGACAAGTCCTGTTGCTTGCCCGACTACCCGTGTGGGCGAATGACCATCACGGTCGACCTTGTTAACCGGGTCCCCCGTACAGTAGGCATAGGCATTAAGCCCACCACGACCAAACGGGCTGAATACATCCGGGCTGTGAAAACGCATTGTCCCGGTTTGATAGGCACGCTTGCCGTTGCCAAGTAAATAACCCTGCGGCAGAAGCGCGCCAGCCTCTCCGGCAAAGGCCAACAACGGGCAGCCCTTGCCCCCCTGATAGCCATAGGGTGTATAGGGCCGCAGCAGAACGTTATTACTTGTGTGCACGGAGGCCTGTTGGTCAATGGCCAATAAATATGAAGCTCGCATGTTTTTCAGTTCCTGTTAGTGTTACTTGCCCCTTCACACTAACCCCACCATCCTTAATCAATAACTCGCAGAATTGCTGAGCGGAAACATTACCCACACACGATGGCTGCAATAGCTGTTACCTTGGGCGCACTGTTCCGAAACAGCCAAGGACTGCGTCATGCCCCTACGCCCAACCACCCCAAACGGCTTCGTCCGTGTGCGGGGCGCCCGCGAGCACAACCTGAAGAACATCGATGTCGATATCCCCCGCGATGCGCTGGTGGTGTTTACCGGCGTATCTGGCTCAGGCAAATCGTCACTGGCCTTCTCCACGTTGTACGCCGAAGCCCAGCGCCGCTACTTCGAATCAGTGGCGCCCTATGCCCGGCGCCTGATCGACCAGGTTGGCGTGCCAGACGTAGATGCGATCGAAGGCCTGCCTCCAGCCGTGGCCCTGCAGCAGCAACGTGGCACACCCAGTGCGCGTTCCTCGGTGGGCAGCGTGACCACCTTGTCCAGCTCGATCCGCATGCTCTACTCACGCGCCGGCCACTACCCGGCCGGGCAAGCGATGCTGTATGCCGAAGACTTTTCGCCAAACACGCCCCAGGGCGCGTGCCCGGAGTGCCATGGCATGGGCCGGGTCTTCGAGGTGACCGAAGCGACCATGGTCCCCGACCCGTCACTGACCATTCGCGAACGCGCGGTGGCCGCGTGGCCGATGGCCTGGCAGGGGCAGAACCAGCGCGACATTCTGGTAACGCTGGGCTATGACGTCGATATCCCTTGGCGCGACTTGCCCCAGGCGCAACGCGACTGGATCCTGTTCACCGAAGAAACGCCTACCGCGCCGGTGTATGCCGGCCTGACGCCCGCGCAGACCCGCGCCGCACTCAAGCGCAAGCAGGAGCCTAGTTACCAAGGCACGTTCATGGGTGCCCGGCGTTACGTGCTGCATACCTTCATGCACTCGCAGAGCGCACAGATGCGTAAACGCGTGGCCCAGTACATGCGCCCCAGCCCTTGCCCGCTGTGCCAGGGTAAGCGCTTGAAGCGCGAGGCGCTGGGCGTGACCTTTGCCGGCCTGGATATCGCCGAACTGTCGCACTTGTCACTGCAGGCGTTGGCCGAGGTGTTCCGCAAAGTGGCGGCAGCTGACTACCTGGCCCACCCGCAAGACGACCTGACCCTGGAAAAGCGCCTGGCGGCACAGCGCATCGCCAAGGAGTTGCTGGAGCGCATCGACACGCTGCTCGACCTTGGCCTCGGTTACCTGGCCCTGGAACGCAGCACCCCCACCTTGTCCTCGGGTGAGCTGCAACGCTTGCGCCTGGCCACCCAGCTCAACTCACAGCTGTTCGGTGTGATCTACGTGCTCGACGAGCCCTCGGCCGGCTTGCACCCGGCCGACAGCGAAGCGTTGTTCGACGCCCTGCAACGCCTGAAACACGCGGGCAACTCGGTGTACGTGGTGGAGCACGACCTGGACACCATGCGCCGCGCCGACTGGCTGGTGGATGTAGGGCCGGCTGCCGGCGAGCAGGGTGGCACCATCCTCTACAGCGGGCCGCCCGCAGGCCTGGCCGAGGTCAAGCCATCATGCACCCGCACCTACCTGTTCAATGCCCAGTCCCGGGCCACACACACGCCACGCCAGGCCCGAGACTGGCTCACACTTGAAGGCATTACCCGCAACAACCTCAACAACCTCAGCGCCGCCTTCCCGCTGGGCTGCTTTACCGCCGTTACGGGCATTTCCGGCTCGGGCAAGTCCAGCCTGGTCAGCCAGGCCCTGTTGGAGCTGGTCGGTGCGCACCTGGGCCATGCCGAGCAACGCAGCGAGCCCGAAGAACCAAACCTGGAGGACGCGCCTGAGCAGACCGGCAGTGGGCATGTCAGCGCTGGGCTGGACGGCATCAAGCGCCTGGTACAGGTCGACCAGAAGCCGATCGGTCGAACGCCTCGCTCCAACCTAGCCACCTACACCGGCCTGTTCGACCACGTGCGCAAGCTGTTCGCGGCCACTGAGCAGGCCAAGGCACAGGGCTTCGACGCAGGGCGCTTCTCCTTCAACGTTGCCAAGGGGCGCTGCGCCAATTGTGAAGGCGAAGGCTTCGTCAGCGTTGAGCTGCTGTTCATGCCCAGTGTCTACGCCCCCTGCCCGACCTGCCATGGCGCCCGCTACAACCCTGAAACCCTGGCGGTAAGCTGGCAAGGCATGAACATTGCCCAAGTGCTGCAGCTGACTGTCGAGCAGGCCCTGCAGGTCTTTGCCGAACAGCCACCGGCGCGGCGTTGCCTGCAAGTGTTGCAGGACATCGGCCTGGGCTACCTTCGCCTGGGCCAGCCGGCTACCGAACTGTCCGGTGGTGAAGCGCAACGGATCAAACTGGCGACCGAGCTGCAACGCACGGCCCGCGGGGCAACGCTGTATGTGCTGGACGAGCCCACCAACGGCTTGCACCCGCAAGACATCGATCGGTTGCTGGTGCAACTGAACCGCCTGGTCGACGGCGGGCACAGCGTGGTGGTGGTCGAACATGACATGCGTGTGGTAGCGCAAAGCGACTGGGTGATCGATATCGGGCCGGGTGCCGGCGATGCCGGGGGCAAGGTGGTGGTGAGTGGCACGCCGCAGGTGGTGGCTGGGTGTGCGGCAAGCCGCACAGCGGCGTTTTTGGCCGAGGCCTTGTAAAAGCGCGCATTGCCAGGTTCCAGGCAGGGCCACAGATTGCGATCAATTCTTGATTGCACCCCTCTCCCGGAACCTCGCGCCTGCCATGCCGCCCGCCGACCTACCCTCAACCTGCAGGTCCAGACGCTGTACACCGAGCACCACGGCTGACTGCAGGGTTGGCTAGGGCAGTTGCAGTAGGGCACCGCTGACCGTGGGCGTAAGCCGGCAATCGATCAGCGTCGACAGCTGGGCGACCGGCACCGGTGCGCGCAACACGCCTTACGACGAATCCATCACTCCCCCGGTGTATGGCCTGGTGATCAAGCCCTGCGAACATGTGTCGTTCGCAGCAGGACACCTTCAACATGGACGGCGAACAGGTCAACAAGGGGGTGGGGGTGGAGCTGAATGTGTTCGGTGAGCCGGTGGACGGCCTGCGGCTGCTGACCGGTGCGATGTTCATGCACACGATCTCAATGCCACCACAAAAACCAAGGCATGCACCTAGCAGCAGCAACCGCCGCTCAAGTACAGTCTGCCCATGGACAAGTACGCCCCACGCCAGTGGCTCCCCCACGAAAAACCCAGCCTGCCGGGCTCCCCCTCCACGCCCCTGCATTCGCCAGCCAAGCGCCTGGCCTACGGTGTGGTCGGCCTGCTGGTCGCAATCACCGGTGGCCTTGGCAACGCGTTGGTCACCGCCAACCTGGTGTTCCTGCAAGGCGCCTTGGGCGCGACCACGGCAGAAATGGCCTGGCTGCCTGCCGCCTACGTCATGACCAACGTGTCCATCAACCTGCTGCTGGTGAAGTTTCGCCAACAATTCGGCCTGCGTGCCTTCACCGAGGTGTTCCTGGTGCTGTACGCCCTGGTCACCTTCGCCCACCTGCTGGTCAACGACCTCAACTCGGCCATCGCGGTACGCGCGGCCCACGGCATGGTCGGTGCCGCGCTCAGCTCGCTGGGGCTGTATTACATGATCCAGGCGTTCCCGGCGCAATGGCGGCTCAAGGCAATGGTGCTGGGCCTGGGCGCCTCGCAGCTGGCACTGCCGCTGGCACGCATCTTTTCCGAAGACCTGCTGCAAATCGCCGAATGGCGTGGCCTGTACCTGTTCGAGCTAGGCCTGGCGCTGGCCGCGCTGGGTTGCGTGTTGATGCTCAAGTTGCCACCCGGTGACCGTTTCAAGACCTTCGAGCCCCTGGACTTCCTCACCTTCACCCTGATCGCCAGTGGCACAGCCCTGCTTTGCGCCGTGCTGTCGCTGGGGCGCATCGACTGGTGGCTGGAGGCGCCGTGGATCGGCGTGGCGCTGGCGGCCTCGATCGGCCTGCTCTTCAGCGGCCTGGCCATCGAGCACAACCGGCAGAACCCGTTGTTGATGACCCATTGGCTGGGCAGCGGTGCAGTCATTCGCCTGGCGCTGTGCGTGGTGTTGATCCGCATGGTCACGTCCGAACAGTCCACGGGCGCAGTCGGCTTTTTGCAGGCGCTGAACATGGGCAGCGAGCAAATGCGCACGCTGTACTGGATCATGCTGCTGGGTGCCTTGGCAGGCCTGGCCAGCAGCGCTCTCACCATCAACCCCAACCACTTGGTGATTCCGCTGTTCGTCTCATTGCTGGCCATGGCTGCCGGCGCCTTCATGGACAGCAGCTCCAGCAACCTCACGCGCCCGGCACAAATGTACTTCAGCCAGTTTCTGCTGGCCTTTGGCAGCACCTTCTTTCTCGGCCCGTCGATGGCCTTGGGCATCAGCCATGTGCGCGCCAACCCACGCAACCTGGTGAGCTTTTCGGTACTGTTCGGCATCTGCAACAACCTCGGTGGCCTGATTGGCGCGGCGTTGCTGGGCACCTTCCAGACCTGGCGGGAAAAATTCCATTCCAGTCACCTGATGGACCGCCTCAGCTACCTCGAACCCTTGGTCAATGCGCGTGTGCAGAGCGGCGGCAGCGGTTACGGCGGCATCATCGCCGACCCGGCCCTGCGTAGCGAAGCCGGCATGCGCCTGCTGGCCAGCGCCGCCACCCGCGAGGCGAACATCATGGCCTACAACGACGTGTTCGTGCTGATTGGCGGTATCGCTATCCTGACAATGATCTGGATCTGCATCCGTAGCACCTGGCTCTGGTACACAAAACGCCAGGCCGCCCTCACCGACTCCACCCCCGGCGCGCCCAACCGATGACCGACGACACCCGCACCACGACCACCACCGCCATCGCCGAAACCCCGGAAGGTGCCACACCACCCAGCGAGCCTACCAGCCCGGTACGTTCGCGGCGGGTACGCATCCTCTCGTCAATCAGTTTCGCCTGTGTGGCCCTGGCCGGCATCCTGCTGGTGCTGTATGCCTGGCGCCTGCCACCGTTCGGCAGCGCCATCGAAAGTACCGAAAATGCGCTGGTACGCGGCCAGGTGACCATCATCGGCCCACAACTGAGTGGCTACATTGTCGACGTGCCGGTGCACGACTTCCAGTTCGTCAAGGCCGGTGACCTCCTGGTGCAACTGGACGACCGCATCTACAAACAGCGCCTGGCACAGGCCATTGCCCAACTGCAGCAACAACAGGCAGCACTGGCCAACAACCTGCAGCAGCGCAACAGTGCCGAAGCCACCATCGCCCAGCGCCAGGCGGCCATCGGCGATGCGATGGCCCAGGCGATCAAGGCCAAAGCCGACCTGAGCCGCAACCAGGCGCTGGTCAACGACGGCTCGGTGTCGCGGCGCGACCTGGACCTGGCCCGTGCCAGCGAAGCGGCAGCGGTCGCCAGCCTGGCCCAGGCCAAGGCAGCGCTGGAAATCGCCCGCCAGGACCGTGAAACGGTGGTGGTCAACCGGGCCGCGCTGGAAGCATCGGTGGAGAATGCCAAGGCGGCCGTGGAACTGGCGCGCATCGACCTCGACAATACCCGCGTCACCGCCCCGCGCGACGGCCAGCTGGGGCAGATCGGCACACGCCTGGGAGCTTATGTGAATTCTGGCGCGCAGCTGATGGCGCTGGTACCCGACACCTTGTGGGTCATCGCCAACATGAAGGAAACCCAGATGGCCAATGTACGCATCGGCCAGCCGGCGACGTTCACCGTGGATGCCCTGAACCACCTGAAGTTGCAAGGGCATGTACAGCAGATATCGCCAGCCACCGGCTCGGAGTTCGCCCTGCTGCAGGCGGACAATGCCACCGGCAACTTCGTCAAGATTGCCCAGCGAATTCCAGTGCGCATTACTGTGGATGCCGGCCAGGACGACGCCAGGCGACTGCGCCCAGGCATGTCGGTGGTCGTCAGTATCGATACCCGAGGTGAGCCATAGCGATGCCGTCTTGCCACGATTGCGCCGCTCTAACCCGTGGGTTCTAATCTTCAGCCATCGGTTTTATCTTCGCCATTCAAGGACGTTTCACCATGTACAGGAAGATCATGCCGCTGGCGCTGCTGGCAACCCTGACAGGTTGCTCCGACAGCAGTGACACCCCCGAGGCCGGTTTCAGGAAAGCCGCCCAGGCCTACCTCGACACCCAGTATCCGCACTGCTTCGTCATCAGCTCATTTCCCACCAAGACCCAGGACTTCGACCTGCACGGCACCAACAAGGCGCTGCATGCCTTGGCCAGGGTGGGCGTGGTCAGTGAGAGGGAAATCTCGCGCACCGAGGTGCCTGCCCGGCTGTGGCAACCGGCACGTACGGACATCTACTATGCCTACGCGCTTACCGACGAAGGCCGCAAGTATTACAAGGCGGACCACGGCCTGTGCTTTGGCAAGGCGCAGGTAACAGCGATCGAACAGTTCAGCGCGCCAAGCGAAGCCACGGGACAGAAGACATCGAATGTGACCTATGCCTACACGATTACCGGGCTACCGGCATGGGCCGGTGATGAACAGGTCAAAGCCAGCATTGCCGAACTGGGCAAGGCTGTGGCCAGTCATGATGCGCCGCTCAAAGATACCCGGGCCATGGTGCTGACCCATCAGGGATGGCAACTGCGGGACAGGTAGTGGCTTGCCGGGTTTGCCCTGCAGCACTGGCTTGTCTGCCACAGACACATTCATGTCGCCCACAGACTGCGGCGTCTCGTCGCATACCACTGCCCCTTGGGCAAAACTGCGCAAGCCCGTAGAATCGCGCCTCCTTTTCGCCCGTCGCCTTGAACGGTGGCAACCGGCAGCAATGACAGAGTCCGTGCCTGAACACATGAACGCACATGTGAAATAGGCTCAACCCTCCCCGCGCGGCCCATTTCCCAAAGGGCCCAGCGGTTGAGTCTTGCCCAGGTCGCATCCGTGTAGCCACTCGCCCCTTGCCGGGTCGGGCCGGTGTGCGCGTCCGAGAAGGCGCTCATTCCGCTCATCCAACTAGAGGTACGTATGTCTCCGCGTTTGCTGGCCATGGCGCTGGCGCCCCTGCTCGGGTTGTTCATCATTGCCCTGGGCAACGGCTTCATGTCTTCCCTGACCACCCTGCGCCTGGGCGCTGCCGGTGAATCAGCCACCACCATCGGTATTGTCTCGTCGACCTACTTCATCGGCCTGACCCTGGGTGCAATCTTCAACGACCGGCTGATCTTGCGCATCGGCCATATCCGCGCCTACACCAGCTTCGCTTCGCTGATAGCCGCGACCATCCTGCTGCAAGGGTTGTTCTACGACGTCACCTGGTGGTCTGTGCTGCGCCTGATCAACGGCTGGGCAGCGGTCGGCGTGTTCCTGGTGATCGAAAGCTGGCTGCTGCTGGCCGGCGACGCCAAGATCCGCGGCCGCCTGCTTGCGCTGTACATGATCGCCTTCTACGGCGCCGGGGTAATCGCCCAGGCCGGCCTTGGCGAAATCACGTAGCTGGGTGACACCGCCCCCTTCATGCTGGCTGGCGTGCTGGCTTCACTTTCGGTGCTGCCCATCGTGATCTTGCCGCGGGTATCGCCCCTGCTGGACCAGGTCGAACCGCTCAAACCCCGCCAGCTGCTGGGTGTGGCACCGTCGGGCCTGGTGGGCTGCTTCGGCTCGGGCGTGGCCATTGCCGGGATCTATTCCCTGCTGCCGCTGTATTTGCAACGCATCGGCCTGGAGGTGGGCGAGGTCGGTAACATGATGGCTTGGGTGATCCTCGGCGCCATGCTGCTGCAATACCCGGTCGGGCGCTGGTCCGACCGCAAGGACCGCCAGGATGTGCTGATCGCCCTGGCCGCGCTGTGTGTGGTGCTGTCACTGGTCACGGTGTTCCTGCCGTCGGACTCGTTCCTGCTGCCAGCCATGCTCTTCCTGCTGGGGGGCGGCGTGTTCACGCTGTACCCGGTGGCGGTCAGCCACGCCGCCGACCGGGCACCGTCCGATGCGCTGGTACCGATGATTCAGGGCCTGCTGCTGATCAACTCGCTGGGCTCCGCCATGGCGCCGGTCGCCATGTCGCCGATGATGACCGAATTTGGCGAGGCCGGCCTGTTCTGGGCCTTTGCCGTGGTCAACCTGGGCATGGTGTGCTTCTTCATGTGGCGCCGTGGCAAACGCCCGGCGGCGGAGCACCCGGCGCCGTTTACGGCTTCGACCACGTTCTCGCCAACCGGCGCCGAACTGCGCGTGACCGAAGACCTGATGCACGCCGCGCAGGAGCATCCGCCGCTGGAGCCGGTAGAAAACCCGGCACCAGCACAGCGCTCGGAATATCATTGATCCCAGGGGCCGCTTTGCGGCCCCTGAAGTTACCGCTCGTCGCCCAAAGCGCACCCCGCTCCCCGCACTTGGCCAAACGAATGACAGACCATCCGCAAAGGAGACTTTCCATGATCCGCATTCGTCCGCTCTCCCTGTACCTCGCGCTGGCCCTGGCCAGCCTCACCGGCACCGCCTTCGCTGCCACCAACACCGATACACACACCAACACCGACGGTCGCCCACAGACCGATCAGTCTGGCGGCAAGACGGCGGGTGAGGGCAGCAGCGTCAACAGCCCCGGCAGTGGTAAAAGCAACGACAGCAGCGACACCGGCAGCAACACCGATGCCGCCGACGGCGCGAGCGGTGGCTCCAACAGCACCGGCGAGGCGACCGGCTCCGGTGCGGGGCACACCGGAGGCACTGCAGAGGACCAAGACAGCCACTAGCTCGGGCGTTATGGCCATTGAACCAACCAGTACAAAAACTAATGATTACCCCAATAGCATTTATCCATTGAATGGCCCGAACGAACTGAAGTAAGCTCGGGCTCATTCACTGGAGAGCAACATGCCGAAACACACCCGCAACCACGCCAACCACACCGGTCGCACCCTGCGCCCTGTGCTGGCCGTTGCTGGCTGCGTGGCACCTGCCAGCTATTACTTTGGGTATTGGTTTAGCCACTAGGCGCCGATACCCACACGGCGCCCACCTTCGAGGGGCCGCCGAACATGAGAATACTCAAACCCCCGGTCGGCTCCCCGACCGGGGGTTTTGCTTTTCAGGCCTTTGAACAACACCGATTCACATTGAGGACAGATTCATGAACTACGCCACTTATTACTACGCAAACACCTATGCCTGGCGATTTAGCCAATCCCGTTCGGGCCAGCCTGCCGCCTCCGACCGGTCTTCCACAGGTGGCAATGCAGCAGCCAATACGAATTCAACGATCTGTCGAACACCTCGATAGGGCCGACCACGCGGGCCAGAACCCGCCGTCCGCCCAGGGAAAAACGCCATGCAAGCTTCCAGCCTCGCCCTGCCCCTGACCCAGCCGCAAGCAGCCAACACCACCGTCAGCAAGCGCCTGCCCAGCCCGCACCTGCTCAAGCAGCAAATGCCGCTGTCCAGCGAACTCACCCAGCAAGTCCATGCCCACCGCCAGGCCATCCGCGACATCCTCGAAGGCCGCGATCCGCGCCTGTTGGTGATTGTCGGCCCCTGCTCGATCCACGACCCTCGCTCAGCCCTGGAATACGCCGACCGCCTCGCCGCTCTCAGCCGTGAAGTCAGCAACAAGCTGCTGCTGGTGATGCGCGCCTACGTCGAAAAACCGCGCACTACCGTGGGCTGGAAAGGCCTCGCTTACGACCCGCACCTCGATGGCAGTGACGACATGCACTCGGGCATCGCGTTGTCCCGTGGGTTGATGCTGAGCATGATCGAACGCGGCCTGCCGATCGCCACCGAGCTGCTGCAACCGATGGCCGCCGGCTACTTCGACGACCTGCTGGCCTGGGCCGCAATTGGCGCACGCACCACCGAATCGCAGATTCACCGGGAAATGGTCAGTGGCCTGGAGCTGCCAGTCGGCTTCAAGAACGGCACCGACGGCGGCATCGCCATCGCCAGCGACGCCATGCGCAGCGCCGCCCACCCGCACCGCCACTTCGGCATGGATGCGCAGGGCCACCCGGCGATCATCGAAACCCTGGGCAACCCGGACACGCACCTAGTACTGCGCGGTGGCCACAAAGGCCCCAACTACGATGCCCACAGCATCGCCATGGCCCGTCAGGCACTGGCCAAGGTTGGATTGCACGCAAGCATCATGGTCGATTGCAGCCACGCCAACAGCGGCAAGGACCCGGCGCGTCAGCCCGCCGTGTTCAACGATGTGCTGGCGCAGCGCCTGGCCGGCGATCGCTCGATCATCGGCGTGATGATCGAAGGGCACCTGTTCGATGGCTGTCAGGCGCTGGGCAAGGGCGCACTGAAATACGGCGTGTCGATCACCGACGGCTGCCTGGGCTGGGCCTCGACCGAAACCCTGTTGCGCGAAGCGGCACAAAAACTGTAAGGCGAAGCTTGCAAGCCTGGCGAGACATACCCCAAGCAAGTGCGCTAGGCTTGCCTTTTTACCCCAAGGAGCAGTACCCATGGCCCGTGCAACCGCCCGCCACATCTTGGTCGCCACCGAAGATAAGTGCAACGAACTCAAAGCCCAGATCGAAGCAGGCGCCGACTTCGCTGAAATCGCCAAAGCCAACTCCACCTGCCCGTCCAGCCGTCAGGGCGGTGACCTGGGCTCGTTCGGCCCAGGCCAGATGGTCAAGGAATTCGACACCGTGGTGTTCAGCGCACCGGTCAACACCGTGCAAGGCCCGGTGAAAACCCAGTTCGGCTACCACCTGCTGGAAGTGACCAGCCGCCAGGACTAAGTCCTCGCAGCCGATGAAAGTCCGTGTGGGAGCGGGCTTGCCCGCGAATAGGCCAGACCAGACAACCTCGTTGCCTGGGCCGACGCATTCGCGGGCACGCCCGCTCCTACAGGGTTTGTGGGGCCTGTTCTTGCTTTGTCTGGCTTTCAATACCCAAGCCGCCCCCACCCACGCACTCACCGTCTACGGTGAAGCCCCCCGCTACAACGCCAGCTTCCAGCACTTCGACTACGTCAACCCCAACGCCCCCAAGGGCGGCATCCTGCGCCGCTCGGCCATCGAGATCGGCCAGTTCGACCACATTCTGCCATACATCGACAAAGGCATTGGCGTCAGCGAAGTGGATGGCCTGTTGTATGCGCCACTGGCCGTGCGCTCCTTCGATGAACCCTATACCGTCTATGGCCTGATCGCCCATAGTATGGAGCGCGGCCCCGACGATGCCTGGCTGCGTTTCAATATCGACCCGCGTGCCACCTTCGCCGATGGCAAACCGGTGCGCGCCGACGATGTACGTTTCACCTTCGAGCTGTTGATGAACAAAGGCAGCCTCAAGTACCGCACCCAGTTCGCCGAGGTCACTGGCGTGACCGTGGAAAACCCGCACAGCGTGCGCTTCGACTTCAAGCCCGGGCACGGTCGCACCCTGGCCCTGGACCTCGCCAGCCTGCCGGTACTGCCCGAACACGACTGGCAGCAACGCGACTTCGCCAACGGTGCCGGCTTTGACAAGCCAGTCGGCAGCGGCCCTTACCGCATCGGGCGCATCGACAACGGCCGCAGCATCACCTTCGAACGCGACCCCACCTGGTGGGCGCGCGACCTCCCCGCCAGCCGTGGCCGCTACAATTTCGACACGCTGCGCATCGAGTACTTCGGCGATACCGAGGTGGCCCGGCAGGTGCTCAAAGGCGGGGGTTACGACTACAACCGCGAGTTCTCCGCCACCGCTTACACCCTGGGTTACAACGGCGCGCAACTGGAGGATGGTCGCCTGCAACGCGCCCACCTTGGCCCGGCCAAACCGCAAGTAGCCCAAGGCTTCGTGTTCAACCTCGACCAGCCGCAGTTCAAGGACCGCCGGGTGCGCCAGGCGCTGGGCATGTTGTGGGACTACGAGTGGAGCAACCGGCAGATGATGCGCAATATGTACATCCGCCAACAAAGCGTGTTCTCCAACACTCCGCTGGCGGCCCGCAAGCTGCCGGATGCCGGCGAGCTGAAGCTGCTTGAGCCGTTGCGCGGCAACGTACCGGAAGAAGTGTTCACCACCGTGTTCAGCGCCCCGGTCACCGACGGGTCCGGGATCATCCGCAAACAACAGTTGCAGGCCCTGGCCCTGCTTGAACAAGCCGGTTGGCACCCCGAAGGCGACCGCCTGGTGAACAGCGACGGCACACCGTTGGCCTTCACCTTCCTCAACGGCCAGTCGGGCATGGAGCGCCTGCTGCTGCCGTGGAAGCGCAACCTGGCCCAGATAGGCGTCACCCTGAACATCCGCAATGTCGACCCTGCCCAGTACGTCAACCGGCTGATGGCGCGTGACTACGACATGATCGTCACCGGCTACCCGGTTACCCTGTCGCCGGGTGCCGAGTTGTACAACTACTTTGGTTCGGCAGCCGCCCACGACCCCGGCTCGAACAACCTGATGGTGCTGCAAGACCCGGCCGTGGACCGCCTGATCGATGGCCTGGTGCGTGCCGACACCCAGGCCGACATGCTGCAGCACGCACGCGCCCTGGACCGAGTGCTGCAATGGAACTACTACTGGATCCCCAACTACTACCCGCCAGGTAGCTCCACCGCCTGGTGGAACCGCTTTGGCCTGCCCAAGGTCCAGGCGGCCTATGACGAAGGCCTGGACACCTGGTGGGAGATAAGCCCCACCCCGCTGACCAACGCGCAAATGGCTGAACGCCAGAAGGCCTTGCCATGACCACCTACATCCTGCGCCGTCTGTTGTTGATCATCCCGACCTTGCTGGCGATCCTGCTGGTCAACTTCGCCATCGTCCAGGCTGCGCCGGGTGGCCCGGTAGAACAGGCCGTGGCGCGCCTGCAAGGGCTTGGCGGCGGCGCACCCGGCGCACGGGCCGAAGTGGTGCACGGTGACTCCCGCGCCACACGAGGCCTGGACCCGAAACTGATCGAGGCGATCAAGCGCCAGTACGGTTTCGACAAGTCCGCCCCCGAGCGCCTGTGGCTGATGCTGGGCCAGTATGCCCGGCTGGACTTCGGCAACAGTTTCTTCCGCGGCACCACGGTCACGGACCTGATCCTGGACAAGTTACCGGTGACCCTGTCGCTGGGTTTCTGGGCCACGCTGATCACCTACCTGGTGTCGATCCCGCTGGGCATTCGCAAGGCGGTGCGCCACGGCAGCCGCTTCGATGCCTGGAGCAGCGCGCTGATCGTGGTCGGCTATGCCCTGCCCTCGTTCCTGTTCGCCCTGCTGCTGATCGTGCTGTTCGCCGGTGGTACCTCGCTCAACTGGTTTCCGGTGCGCGGCCTGGTTTCGGATAACTTCGATGAACTCAGCCTGCTGGGCAAGGTTGCCGACTACTTCTGGCACCTGGTGCTGCCCGTCGGCGCCTTGGTGATTGGCGGTTTCGCGACCCTCACGTTGCTGACCAAAAACGCCTTCCTCGACGAGATTTCCCGCCAATACGTGGTCACCGCCCGGGCCAAAGGCCTGAGTGAACGCCGGGTGCTGTATGGCCATGTACTGCGCAATGCCATGCTGCTGGTGGTAGCGGGGTTGCCGCAGGCACTGATAACGGTGTTCTTCGCTGGATCCTTGCTGATCGAAGTGATCTTTTCGCTCGATGGCCTGGGCCGCATGAGCTATGACGCAGCGGTGTCGCGGGATTACCCGGTCGTGTTCGGCACGCTGTTCATCTTCACCCTGGCGGGCCTGTTGATCCGCCTGATCGGGGACCTGTCGTACACGTTGCTCGACCCTCGCATCGACTTCGATACGAGGGCGCACTGATGCTTTCCCCCGTCTCGCGCCGTCGCCTGCAACGCTTTCGCCGCAACCGCCTGGGCTGGGTCTCGCTGTGGCTGTTCGCCGGCCTAATGCTGTTGAGCATGTGCGCAGAGCTGGTGGCCAACGACAAACCACTGCTGCTGGGCTACAAGGGCGAGCTGTACATGCCGGCACTCAAGCGCTACACCGAGCAGCAGTTTGGTGGCCAGTTGCCGTTCCAGCCCGATTACCGCAGTGCGTATGTGCGCCAACTGATCGCGGAACAAGGCGGCTGGATGCTGTTCGCGCCCATCCCGTTCAGCGCCGACACCCCCAACTACGACCTGCAAGTCCCCACCCCCAGCCCGCCAAGTGCAAGCAACTGGCTGGGCACCGACGACCAAGGGCGCGATGTGCTGGCGCGGGTACTGTACGGCACGCGGGTATCGCTGCTGTTCGCGTTTGCCCTGACCGTCGTCAGCGTGCTCATTGGCGTGATAGCCGGCGCGTTGCAGGGCTACCACGGCGGTTGGGTCGACCTGCTCGGCCAGCGCCTGCTGGAGGTGTGGTCAGGCTTGCCGGTGCTGTACCTGCTGATCATCCTCAGCGGCTTTGTCGAACCGGATTTCTGGTGGTTGCTGGGGATCATGGCGCTGTTCTCCTGGCTGACGCTGGTCGATGTGGTACGGGCCGAGTTTCTGCGTGGACGAAACCTGGAGTATGTCAAGGCAGCCCGGGCGCTGGGCCTGCCGGACAGCCAGGTGATGTTGCGGCACATCCTGCCCAATGCCATGAACGCAACCCTGACCTATGTGCCGTTCATGCTGACCGGGGCGATCACCACCCTGACTGCGCTGGATTTTCTCGGGTTCGGCATGCCGGCCGGGAGTGCTTCGCTGGGAGAGCTGGTGACCCAGGGCAAACAGCACCTGGAGGCGCCGTGGCTGGGCTTTACCGCGTTTTTCGCGCTGGCGGTGATCTTGTCGTTGCTGGTGTTTATCGGGGACGCCTTGCGTGAGGCGTTCGATCCCCGAGGATAAGTTTGCAG